>JAGVUH010000596.1 GCA_019136395.1 Gammaproteobacteria bacterium | reverse complement strand
AGCTCGCGCGCCAGGGCCAGGCCGACGATGCCGGCGCCAATGATGAGGAAGTCGGGGTTCACGGGATCAGGCGGAGTTCCTTGGGGGTTGCGAGAGAGGAGATGGATGCGCGGCATTCGCGGTGCGGGTGGCTGCCCGCGCGGCGACAGCAACGAGCCATGGGCTCTGGGGTTGGCGCCATCTGGTCAGGGTCAGGCGTGAACGTGCTGTTGTCCGCGGCGGTTCAGCGGCTGGATTGCCAAGCGCATTCCCATCGCTTTCAAAATCGCCGCCAGCGTCTTGAGTTCGGGATTACCCTTCTCGGAAAGGGTCCGATACAAGGTGTGGGCATTGACCTCCGCCTGACGAGCTACTTCCAGTACACCGCCGAAGGCTTTGCTCAGGGCGCGCAGTGCCAGCAGCAGATCGGTTTCATCGCCATCCTCCAGCACTGAATTTAGGTAGTCAGCAGCCAATTCCGGGTCCCGGCGGAACATCTCGACCGTCGCTTCCTCGTGGGTTCGATGTGTCTTAGCCATTTCGCTTCTCCCAGTCCTTCAACAGGTTCACGGCACGCTCGATGTCGCGGCTCTGTGACTTTTTGTCGCCACCGCTGGTCAGCATAATTACCAGGTTGCCTACATGCGCATAGTAGACACGGTACCCAGCACCCACATCGACTCTAAGCTCCCAGATTCCGTCACGCAGCGACTTGCAGTCGCCAAACAGCCCCACTTCCATGCGCGCAACACGCCTGATGATCGCCAGTTTGGCGACTCGATCACGCAAAGAGTCGAGCCAGTCCTGGTACAGGTCATGCCCGGCATCATCGAGGTAGTGGATGATCTCATGCATGGCCAAATTTTAGCCTTAAAGCGAAATCTTACAACCCTTTCCGCATCCCTAACCCACTGGCTGGATTGAGGGCGAAGAGGTGCGGAGTGAACCGTGCAAGGGTATCGGCACTGCGCCGACCAGGTTCGGCAGCGCTAACCAGACTCGCTCCTCCCAGGAGTGGAGCAGTTAGGGATCGCCGCCAAACGCGGTAGAAAGATCGGATCGCAGAGTTGGCGCCAGCAAGAGTTGGCGCCAGCAAGAGTTGGCGCCAGCATTCCGCCTAGGGGCGGTACCGGCTAAACTGGGGGAGCGTCTTGCACCAGGACACCTCAACGGACAGCCCCTTCAGGACCATGAACAATAGAACGATTGTCATCATCGGCGCTGGCCCGGCGGGGCTGACCGCGGCCCTGGAGCTGCTGCGCGGCGCCCGGTGCCGGGTCATCGTGCTGGAGGCCAGCGGGGACCTGGGGGGGATCTCCAAGACCGTGCGGTTCAAAGGCAACCGCATCGACATCGGCGGGCATCGCTTCTTTTCCAAGTCCGACTGGGTGATGGACTGGTGGCAGGAGATTCTGCCCATTGCCAGCCCGGAGGCGGGGGCGGTCCTGGGGGTGGAGCCAAGGCATAAGCCAGGGACAGGGTCGGAGTTGGAGCCAGGGCGGAATCTAGCGCCAGGGCGGAATCTAGCGCCAGGGGGGAAGCTAGCGCCGGGGCTGGAGGTGGAGATCACCTATCAAAACGCGCGGCGGACGGTACGACCCAGGGCGCACAACGGAGAACGCCCTACCCCGGGTACCGCAGGTGCCCCCTCCCCCCCGGTGCTCACGTCCACCAACCCGGACGCCGGCCGCGCTAACCAAGCCCAAGCCCAAGCCCAAGCCCGCGCATCCCTTCGCCCTGACTCCTCCGACCAGGTCCTGCTAGTACGCAACCGCCTGTCGCGCATCTATTTCGAGGGCCGCTTCTTCTCCTACCCGGTCAAGGCCAACCTGGACACCGCCCTCAAGCTGGGGCCGGCGCGGGTGGGGCGGATGCTGGGCAGCTATGCCTGGGCGCGGGCCTTCCCGCGGCGGCCGGAGGTGTCGCTGGAGGACTTTCTGCTCAACCGCTTTGGGCGAGAGCTATACGAGACCTTCTTCAAACACTACACGGAAAAGGTGTGGGGCGTGCCCTGCACGAAGATCAGCGCCGAGTGGGGGGCGCAGCGCATCAAGGGGCTGAGCGTGACCCGCGCCCTGCTCCATGCCCTGAGGGCGCCACTCACCTCCCTGGGCCTGGGTGGCGGGGCGGGTCCGGTCAATACCAGCCTGATCGAGCGCTTTCTCTACCCCAAATACGGGCCGGGGCAGATGTGGGAGACGGTGGCGGCACGAGTCGTCGCCCTCGGCGGGGAGATTCGCCTCTGGCAGCGGGCGGTGGGGCTGGAGCTGGATGACGGGAGTTCGAGGACGACGGGCGGGAGGACGGGCTCAGGGCCGGGGGGCGGGAATCGGGGGGCAAAGGACTCGGGCCCGGGGGGCGGGCAGCAGGCAGCAACGGATCCAGGCCCGGATGGCGGGCGATCGGGGACGACGGGCCCGGGCCTGGGGCCAGAGAGCGCTCGGGTACGCGCGGTGACGGTTGAGGATACCCGCACGGGCGAGCGCCAGCGCCTGGCGGCGGACTACGTCATCTCCACCATGCCGGTCAGCGAGCTCATCGCCGCCCTGGGCGACGCGGCGCCGCCAAGCGTGATCGAGGTGGCCCAGGGGCTGGAGTACCGGGACTTCATCACCGTCGGCCTGCTACTGCGCCGGCTGCGCCGGACGCCGGGCTCCCTCCCCGGCTCCGCCATTAACCTGGTGCCGGACAACTGGATCTACATCCAGGACCGCCGCGTCCAGGTCGGGCGGCTGCAATTTTTCAACAATTGGAGCCCCTGGCTGGTCGCGGACCCCAACACGGTGTGGATCGGCATGGAGTACTTCTGCCGCGAGGGCGACGAGCTCTGGTCCCGGCCGGACCGCGCGCTGCTGGAGTTCGCCGTCGGTGAACTCGCCGCCCTGGGCCTCGCCGACCCCGCCGACCTGCTGGATGGCCTGGTGCTGCGCACGCCCAAGGCCTATCCGGGCTATTACGGCAGCTATGGCCAGTTTGGCGTCATTCGCGACTTTACCGACAGCATCCCCAACCTGTTTCTGATCGGCCGCAACGGCATGCATCGCTATAACAATCAGGACCATTCCATGCTGACGGCGCGCTACGCGGCGGAGGCCATCCTGGCGGATCGGCCAAACGGCCGGGAGGATAAGCAGGAAATGGGCGGCCTAGATGGCACGGAAGGCGTGGAGAGCATGAAACGTCGGGACAGCCGGGATGGGCCGGCCAGCAAGCGGGCGATCTGGGAGGTGAATATCGATGACGATTACCACGAGCAGGTGGCTCGGTGAAGAGTAACCGTTCTGCCCCCCTCTCCCCAACCCTCCCCCGCCAGGGGGGAGGGAGCCAGAGAATCGCGGTTTGTGCTATTTGCGTCAGCTTCGGCAACAGGGAGGGTGAATTTTTGCGATGAAGATTGCCAGGAGCAGCTTACATTTCGGTGCCAATGCCAGTGCCAATGCCAGTGCCAATGCCAGTGCCAATGCCAGTGCCAGTGCCAGTGCCAGTGCCGGCACCACCCTGTTAGCCGGCACCCTGGGGACGGTCCTCTTCCTGTCCCTGTTCGGCTACTGGGGCCTGGTGCATGACACCCGCCTTTATGCCTTGCAGGCCCTGGCCTGGCTACACCCGCCACTGCGGCAGGATCTATACCTGCGCTTTGGCTCCCAGGACGACTACACCCTTTTCTCCGCCTTTTTCACCCCGCTGATCCAGGCGCTGGGGCTGGAGGGGGCGGCCCTGACCCTGTGCCTGCTGTCCCTGCTGGCGCTCTTTACCGCCACCGCTTTTCTGCTGACGCGCCTGACCGAGCCGGGCGGGCCGACCGGGAGCCTCGTCGGCAACGCGGGCGCTAGCTCGGGCGCTAGCTCAGGGGGCGGTTGGACCCGCGGCCTGGCACGCCCTGGGGCCCCTGGCCCCGCCAGTACGCAACTCGGCCCCGCGGGCGGTTCCCGAATAAGCCGTTGGCGTGGCGCTTTCGCCGCCCCCCTCGCCGGGACCCTGGCGGTGGCGATGCTGCCGGTCGTCTATAGCGCGATGTCGATCTTTCACGTCGCCGAACCCTTCGCCACCCCCCGGCCCCTGGCCGCCGCTCTGGGGCTGCTGACGATCGCCTGGACCTTGGAGCGACGCTGGCTGCCAGCGACCCTGGCCGCCATCGCCGCCCTGCTGGTCCATCCCCTGATGGCCTGGCCGGCGGTGGTGCTGGCCCTGTGGGTGGGTCTGCGCCCGCGGCTGGCGGTGATGGTCACCCTCCTCGGCG
>JAGVUH010000646.1 GCA_019136395.1 Gammaproteobacteria bacterium | reverse complement strand
CCACCCCAACCTGGGCCGCCCCAGAAGGCGGAGGCGGAAGCGGACACACCCAGCAGGGCGGCGACGGCGGCAGCGGTAGCAAGCTTCTTCATTCAATTTCTCCTCATTTTTCTGAGTCTTGTTGAGTAAGCGCGGTACCTTGTGTACCCACGGTCACTATAATATTAGCATTCGATAATTTTCAAAATAGATAATTTTTATCACCCCCTCGGTTTTGATTGATCGAGACTAATAATAGGGCTTCTGGCCAGGCCTTCAAGCCTTCAGGGACCCCGCAGCCGCCGGGCAACCTGCACCAGATCCAGCCAGGCCCTGGCCTTCTGCTCCGGGGAGCGCAGCAGATAAGAGGGGTGGAAGGTCACCATCAGGGGCAGGGCCGTGGGGCCAAAGCTGAACCAGCGTCCGCGCAACCGGCCCACGGCCTCGTCGGTCTCCAGCAGATTCTGGGCGGAGATCCGGCCCAGGGAGACCAGAACACGAGGTTGTACCAGGGCGATCTGACGCAGCAGGAAGGCGCGGCACGCCGCCGCCTCCTCGGGCTTGGGGTCCCGGTTGCCGGGGGGCCGACACTTGAGGATGTTGGCGATGAAGACCTGGTCCCGGTCCAGGCCGATGGCGGCGAGCATGCGGTCGAGGAGCTGGCCGGCGCGGCCGACGAAGGGCTCGCCCCGCCGGTCCTCCTCGGCCCCGGGGGCCTCGCCGATGAACATGAGGTCCGCGTCCCGGCGGCCCACACCGAACACGGTCTGGGTGCGCGTCTCGCACAGGCCGCAGGCGCGGCAAGCGGCGACTGTCGCGCGCAGGTCATCCCAGCCCATAGTGAAAACGGGGGCCTGGGCGTTGCCGGCCTCTAGGTCGGGTGGCGCCGGCTCACCCGCCTGGCCATCGGCGCAGGAGGCATGAGCCCCCTCCCTGACCTGTGACCCGGCCCGGCTTCGCCACACCTGGATGCCCATGGCCTCCAGGTAGAGATGGCGCCGGACCGGGTCCAGGGTGGCGTCCATGGCGCGGATCAGACCTCCGCACCCTGGGGATGGGCCCGCTCCAGGGGCTTGAGCACCTTGTTGCAGGCGTTGATGTAGGCCTTGGCGGAGGCGACGATGATGTCCGTGTCCGCCCCCTGGCCGTTGACGATGCGCCCGCCCTTCTCCAGGCGCACCGTGACCTCGCCCTGGGCGTCGGTGCCGCTGGTGATGCTGTTGACCGAGTAGAGGCGCAGCGTGGTCCCCGAGTTGACGATGGACTCGATGGCCTTGAAGGTGGCGTCCACCGGACCGCCACCGATGGCCGCGCCGGGCTCCTCCTGGCCATCCATCTGCAGCACCAGCTCGGCCCGGGGCACCTCCCCGGTCTCGGAGCAGACCTTCATGGACACCAGCTTGAGGCGCTCGTTGGTGGCATCGAGATTGGCGTCCGTCACCAGGGTCTGGAGGTCCTCGTCGAAGATCTCGTGCTTCTTGTCCGCCAGCTCCTTGAAGCGGGCGAAGGCGGCGTTGAGCTCCTCCTCGGAATCGAAGCTGATGCCGATCTCCGCCAGGCGGCTCTTGAAGGCGTTGCGGCCCGAGTGCTTGCCCAGGACCATGCGATTCTCGGTCCAGCCCACGTCCTCGGCGCGCATGATCTCGTAGGTCTCGCGGTGCTTGAGGACCCCGTCCTGGTGGATGCCGGACTCGTGGGCGAAGGCGTTGGCCCCCACCACCGCCTTGTTGGGCTGGACCGGGAAACCGGTGATGCCGGACACCAGCCGCGAGCAATGGACGATCTGGGTGGTATCAATCCGGGTGTCGCAGGCGAAATGGTCCTGACGGGTGCGCACTGCCATGACGATCTCCTCCAGGGCGGCGTTGCCGGCGCGCTCGCCCAGGCCATTGATGGTGCACTCCACCTGGCGCGCGCCGTTGCGCACCGCCGCCAGGGAGTTGGCCACGGCCAGGCCGAGGTCGTTGTGGCAATGGACGGAGAAGACCGCCTGGTCCGCGTTGGGGACGCGCTCGATCAGGCCACGGATGAGGTCGCCGAACTGGTAGGGCACGCTGTAACCCACCGTATCGGGGATGTTGACCGTCCGCGCCCCGGCCTTGATCACCGCCTCCAGCACCCGGCAGAGGAAATCGGGCTCGGAGCGGCCGGCGTCCTCCGGGGAGAACTCGACGTTGTCAGTGTAGCGCCGCGCCCGCTTGACGGCATGCACCGCCTGCTCCACCACCTGATCCGGGGTCATGCGCAGCTTGCGCTCCATGTGGATGGGCGAGGTGGCGATGAAGGTGTGGATGCGCGCCGAATTGGCCTTGGCCAGGGCCTCGCCGGCGGTGTCGATGTCCTTGTCCAGGGCCCGGGCCAGGCCGCAGACGGTGCTGTCCTTGATGACCGTGGCCACGGCCTTGACCGCCGCGAAATCACCCGGGCTGGCGGCGGGGAAGCCGGCCTCGATGACGTCGACCCGGAGTTTCTCCAGGGCCTTGGCGATGCGGACCTTCTCGTCCTTGGTCATGGAGGCCCCGGGGCTCTGCTCGCCGTCCCGGAGGGTGGTGTCGAAGATGATGAGATGCTCTTTGCTCATGACTCGCTCCCGCGTATGCGCGTGACCCGCCAGGGACCATCGGGGTCCGCTGGGCGTGGAATTCGGTATCTGACTGGGTGCGTATTCTAAGCCCCCGCCGGGGCAGGTGTGTCTTGTCTGCCCCTCAGGGCAGCAGCAGGACGAGCGGCAGGGTCAGGGCTGGAAGCCCCGCCGGGAGGACGGGCGCGGAGGGCGCCGGGATGGGGAGGGTGATGCTTGACATGGTCATGGCGATGCTCTGAGGGCGAATATAGGGCATGCCAGGACCGATGCCAAGTGGCTCCCGCCGTGTCCGCAATCATATAAACTCAGCTCACTGACACCTCATCCGCGGATCAGGCCCGGGCAAGGACCCGACGACCTTCCCTTCAGCATCCGGACGGCAGGACCCATGGAGTACAAAGACTATTACAAGACCCTCGGCGTCGCGCGCAACGCCACGCCGGAGGCCATCAAACAGGCCTACCGCAAGTTGGCGCGCAAATTCCACCCGGACGTGAGCAAGGAGCCCGACGCCGAGGCGCGGTTCAAGGAGATCAACGAGGCCAACGAGGTCCTCAAGGACCCGGAGAAAAGGGCCGCCTACGACGCCCTCGGCAGCCAGTGGCGCGCCGGCCAGGAGTTCCGGCCGCCCCCCGGCCAGGGCGGCTTTCATCGCGAGTTTCGCTTCAGCACCGGCGACGCCAGCGGCTTCAGCGACTTCTTCTCCTCCCTGTTTGGGGGCGGTGGCGGCTTCGGCGGCTTCGGTGATGCCTTTGGCGAGGCGCGGCGCGGCGGCGCCGGTGGCGGCCGGCGCGAGGACCTCTTCCGTCAGCGCGGCCAGGACCAGACCGCCCAGGTCGAGATCAGCCTGGAGGAGGCCTTCGCCGGCGGCACCCGCGAACTGCGGCTGGAAACCCCGACCCAGGATGCCCAGGGCCAGGTCCACCTCCAGCACCGCACCCTGAAGGTCCGCATCCCCCCCGGCGTCAGCCAGGGGCGCCAGATCCGCCTGGCCGGCCAAGGGCAGCCGGGCTTCGCCGGGGGACCCGCCGGGGACCTCTACCTGGAAGTCCACCTGCGACCCCACCGGGTCTTTCAGACCGACGGGCGGGACATCCTCCTCCACCTGCCCGTCACCCCCTGGGAGGCGGCCCTGGGCGCCCAGCTCCAGGTGCCCACCCTGGGTGGTCCCGTCAGCCTCAAGATCCCCGCCGGCAGCCAGAGCGGCAAGCGCATGCGCCTCAAGGGCCGCGGCCTGCCCGGCGACCCGCCCGGGGATCAGATCCTGATCCTGGAAATCCACACGCCGCCCGCCGACTCCGAGGAGGCCAAGACCCTCTACCGGCGCATGGCGGAAAGCCTGGCCTTCAACCCCCGCGCCAAGTTGGGAGGCTGAGCCATGAACCAGCCCATCGACCTGTTCCGCGACCATCCCCTGGACGTCCTCCCCGAGCTGATCCTGGACGAGAGTCCGGCCATCGGCCTGGAGGATCTAACCCGCCTCTGCGGCGTCAGCGCCGAGGTCCTCATCCTGCTGGTGGGCGAGGGCCTGCTCGCCCCCCTGGGTCAGTCCCCCGCCGACTGGCGTTTCGACGGCCATCAGATCCGCCGCATCCGCCGCGCCCTGCGCCTCAGCCACGATCTGGAACTCGACTGGCCCGCCACCGCCCTCGCCCTCGACCTC
>JAGVUH010000063.1 GCA_019136395.1 Gammaproteobacteria bacterium | reverse complement strand
TCTCGTCCGCGACCAAGGCGAGGGAGGCCTCCCGCTCCAGCCAGCGACCGGCGCTATCCTGGACGAGTTCGATGAGGTCGATGCGTTGTTCCGAGATCCGGATGATGCGGCCATGGTTCAGCCCCAGGTAGTTGCCGACCGCAACCCGGTGGAGGCTCTTGTCCTCCTTGGCCCGGATCAGGCCCCACATCTGGTTATCCTGTTCCAGGATGCCCTGCATGAGCAGACTATCCAGGGCAAAGCGCTCCAATGCCTCCTTGGGGCGATAAAGATCCGGGGCGATACCGCTGGGATCAGGCGGAACGGGAATGATGGCCGCAGTTTCCCGATCCATGACGAAAGGGTCACGGCGCTTGGCGGAAGCGTACAGGAAGCCCTCTGCTAGGGTGAATTCGGGTAAGGGGTCGATGGGCGGCGGGCGGCGCAACTTGACCTGGGCGACATAGTCCTGCAAGTCGCTGTTGTCATGGTTAGCGCAGCCAGCGAGGCCAAGAGCGGCCAGGCAAAGGACGAGGGTCGGGTTTGGCGGTAAACCGGACGGACGCGTCATGGCTTGGCGGGTTCCTTCTTCGCCGCCGGTTTGTCCTTGGCGGCGGGCTCCTTTTTGTCGCCCTTGGCGGTTTTCTTATCACCCTTGGCGGGTTTCTTGGCCTCCTGCTCCTGGGCCAGCTCGCTCTCGTCCAGATAGCGATAGGTCTTGACCGTGGCGCGCATGCTCAGCTTGCCGGCGATGGGAGCGGGGTTGCGGGGATCCTTCTGGTCGGGGGCGGTGATGGCCACATCATGCACGGTGACTATCCGCGGCAGGGCGGCGAGGCCACTGACGAAGGTCGCCAATTCGTGATAGTCACCCGTAACCTGCACCTGGATGGGCAATTCGGCGTAGAAACTCTTGGAGATTTCGGCCATGGGCTGGAAAAGCTCGAAGGTCAGACCCGTGGCAAGGCCAGTCTGGGAGACGTCCACCAACAGGGCGGCGATTTCCGCGCTGCCAGGCAGTTGCCTTAACAAGTCCTGGAGGAACTCCTCCATCTGGGCGAGCTGTTCGCGATGGGTCTCCAGGTTGGCCGCCAGACGCTGCTTGGTCTCAAAGGTGACGCGCAATTCGGTTTCCTGGGCCTGGGCACGGTCAAAGCGGTCGAGTTGGTCCAGGGTAAAAAACCAGTACCAACCGCCTGCGATCACGCCACACAAAAAGAAGACCAGGATGCCCTTGGCCAGCGGTGGCCAGTCGCCGATGGCGTTGAGATCGAGATTATTGAGTTCCTTCAGATCCATGACGTACCAGGGCATGCAGCGGCCTCAGCCGGTGGCCTGCCCTTCCTCCGGTTTATCCGCCCGCTGCTGCTGCAATTGCAGCTCGAAATGACTGAGCCCGGTGTTGGTCTTGTCCGGCTCCTTGATGATCTTGAGGTTGGGATTGGCGATCCAGGCGGAGGCGTTGATGTTGCGCATCAGATCGGAGATACGCCCGTAGGATTGGGCGCGACCTTCCAGCACCACGGTCGTCCCCGTCTGTTTCATACCGGTGAGATAGAGGCCATTGGGGACAACGGTCACAATCTCGTCAAAGAGGTGCACGATCTCGGGACGCAGCCGTTGTAGTTCCTGGATGATCTCCATCCGCGCCAGCAGATCCAGCTTCTTTTTCTCGATTTCCTTGATCTCTTTTATCTTCCGGTCAAGGGTGGCGATTTCGGCGGTGAGCACGGAGTTGCGCGCCTCCTGGGCGACAATCCAGTCCTCGATGAGGAAATAACTGGCGAGGGTACCCGCGAAGGTGAGGACGATAGCGCTCAGGGTCGCCGTGGTGATGAGGCGTTTCTGACGCTGGCGCTCCTTCTCGCGCCAGGGGAGTAGATTGATGCGAGCCATTCAGTCGAATCCGCGCAGGGCCAGACCAACCGCCAGGGCCAGGGCCGGTCCATGGCGTTGGATTAGCTGGCCCGGAACCCGGGGGCCGAGGGTCATGTGGGCGAAGGGATTGGCGACATAGGCCAGGATGCCCAGGCGGTTGCTGACCAGGCGCTCTAGTTCGGGCAGGACGGCGACCCCTCCCGCCAGGAGAATCTGGTCCGCGGGTTTGGAATAGGTGGAAGAGTAGTAGAACTGCAAGGCGCGCCCGATTTGCTGGGTCAGGGCCTCGGCAAAGGGTCGCGCCACTTCCGCGACATAGTTGTCGGGCAGTTCACCCGCTTCGAGGCGCCGCAGGGCCTCGTCGGCCTTGAGGTTATAACGATGCTGGATCTCCTCGAGCAGTTGGGCGGCGGCGAAATTCTGCTCGCGGCTGAAGAGCCCACGGCCATTGCGGACCACCTGGATGCGGGTGGCCTGGGCACCGATATCGGCGATGGCGATGGTCTGGCCTTCGGCCTGGGCGCCCATGGCGAGGGTGGCGGCATTTTCCAGGGCATAGGGCTCGGCATCGACCACTTCCGCTTCCAGTTTGGCGATCGCCAGGGCGGCTAGCAGGTTGTCGACGACCTCGTGGCGGGTGGCTACCAGAAGGACATCGACCTCTCCCTGAGTGACGGCAGGACCCAGCACCGTGAAATCGAGATTGACCTCGTCGAGGGGGTAGGGGATGTAATGGTCCGCGTCGAGCTGAATCAGCCCTTCCATCTCGGCATCTTTCATGCCGGCGGCCATGGGAATGACCTTGGTGATGGTCGCGGAACCGGGCACGGCCACGGCCGCGACCTTGGCCTTGGTCCCACAACGGGTGACCGCCTGGCGAATAGCCTCGCCCACGGCCTGAACGTCAGCGATCTTTTTTTCCACCACTGCCGTGGCTGGCAATGGCTCCAGGGCGCAGCTTGCCACCTGGAAGGTATGGGCGGAGCCGGCACCAACCCGAGCGAGTTCCACCACCTTGACCGCGGTCGAGCCAATATCGATCCCCAGGAGCGGTGCCTGCTTGCGGCCAAGACCAAGACTGAACATGGCGGGTTAGGGTGGCGGAGGGCGGTAGGGGGCGGGCGGGGGGCGTGCCGGGTTGCGGAAACGGAAGCATCAGGTCTTTAATGCGATTCACTATATCTCATTTCCCGGCTTCTTACCCGCGGGAGGACCCTGAGCATGCAACATCGCGAGCGCACGGAGACCCAGCGCCGCTGGCTGGCGGAGGAGGCGGCGCGCCTCATGGCGGAGCAGGGGATCGCCGAGCCGGAACGGGCGCGGCGCAAGGTGGCGGAGCGGGCGGGGGTCACCGACAAGCGCCGCTGGCCGAGCAATGAGGAGATTCAGGAGGCGCTCCTGGCCTACCGGCGGCTGTTCTGGCGCCCGGACCAGGCCGCCGCGGTGGACCGGCAGCGCCAGCAGGCCCTGGCGGCCATGCGCCACTTTCACCGTTTCCACCCCCGGCTGATTGGCAGCCTGGCGACCGACTACCCTGACCCCAGCCAACCGGTGCGCCTGTTGCTCAGCGCCGAGACGGTGGACGAGGTTGTCCTGGAACTGCTCAATCAGGGCATCCGCTGGCGGGAGCGTCAGGAGGCGCGGCGCTTCGCGGATGGCAGCCGGGGCTTCCTGCCCGTGCTGAGCTTTATGGCAGGCGATACCCCAGTCGAGTTGCTGGTGCTACCGCGCACGGCACGAAGCAATCCCCCGCTGGACCCGCTGGATGAACGACCCGAAAAGGGCCTGGATGAGGCGGCGGTAGGGCGGCTGCTGGTAACTACGGGAATCGGTCAGGCGTAACCTTAAACTGGAGGATATTCTCTGGGATTGGTCGCCAAGATCCCCCAAAACGAAAGCGCCGGGGATGCCGCTGGACACCGCCAGCGTTCACGCGGCGCCTGCTGAAGGCGAAAAGCCTCAGCGGCCGTACTTGCGGCGGAACTTGTCGACGCGACCACCCGTGTCGACGATCTTCTGCTTGCCGGTGTAGAAGGGGTGGCAGGCGGAGCAGACTTCCACGTGCAGGTCTTTGCCCAGGGTGGAACGGGTGTTGAACTGGTTGCCGCAGCTACAAACGACCTTGGTGTCGCGATACGCGGGGTGGATGCCTTCTTTCATGGTGACTCTGCCTGGCCCCGGGGGCTTGATCTTGGAAAACGCGCGAATTTATCACCGACCGGGGCGGGCGGCAATCCTCACGCAAAAAATCGGGGCCGCACCCTAAGGCGCGGCCCCGTTGTATGGTACCGAGGGCCGGACTCGAACCGGCACGGTATCGCTACCGTCAGATTTTGAGTCTGATGCGTCTACCAGTTTCGCCACCCCGGCGTTGCCGCTTTGGCAGGCCGCAAGTAT
>JAGVUH010000590.1 GCA_019136395.1 Gammaproteobacteria bacterium | reverse complement strand
GCCAGGCGGGCGATGGGGACCCGGGGGCCCGAACAGCTCACGTAGTCCAGGCCCGCCTCGTGGCAGAAGACGATGGAGGCGGGATGGCCGCCATGCTCGCCACAGATACCCACCGCCATCTCCGGCCGCACCTGCCGGCCCCAGTCCACCGCCAGCTTCATCAGCTTACCCACGCCCTTGGTGTCCAGAACCTCGAAGGGATTGTCCTGAAGGATGCCGGAGTTGTTGTACAGGGGCAGGAACTTGTTCTCCGCGTCCTCCCGGGAGAAGGAGAAGGTCGCCTGAGTCAGGTCGTTGGTACCGAAGGAGAAGAACTCCGCCTCCTCCGCCAGGTGCTCGGCACGCATGCAGGCCCGCACCACCTCGATCATGGTGCCGAACTTGAAGCTCACCGGATGACCGTAATGGGCCGCGACCTCGGCGTGGATACTGTCCACCCAGGACTTGACCTTACGGAGCTCCTGGGCGGTGCAGACCTGGGGCACCTTGATCTGGGGCTGGACCTCGATGCCCATGCGCGAGCACTCCGCCGCCGCCTCCAGGATGGCGCGGATCTGCATCTGGTAGATCTCGGGGAAGGTGATGCCGAGGCGCACGCCGCGGTGACCCAGCATGGGGTTGGTCTCGTAGAGGGCGCGGACCTTGCGCAGCATGGTCTCCTTCTTGGCGATGGCGTCCTCGACCAGGGCCGGGTCCACCATCTGGCGCAGGGCGTTGACCTCGTGGCGGGCGTGCTCGCTGACCTGGAGCAGGCCCATGGTGCCGGCCAGGACCGTATAGCCGCGGGTGACGGCCGCCAGTTGGCGCAGCTCGGCCAGGTCGCGCTCCAACTGGTGCTCGTTGGGCAGGAACTCGTGGATCGGCGGGTCAAGAAGGCGGATGGTCACCTTGTGGGGTGACATGACCTCGAACAACTCGCGGAAATCCTTGCGCTGCAAGGGCAGGAGCTTATCCAGGGCCGCCTGGCGCTGCTCCGGGGTCTCCGCCACGATCATCTCGATGACGATGGGCAGACGTTCGACGTCGTTGAACATGCGCTCGGTGCGGGCCAGGCCGATACCAACGGCGCCATACTTGAGGGCCCGGCGGGCGTCGTCCGGGGTATCGGCGTTGGCCATGACCTTGAGCCGGGCGGCCTTGTCGGCCCAGTCCAGCAACACGGTCAGTTCGTTGGTGAAGTCCGGCTCGACCGTGGGGATCTCGCCCAGATAGACCTTGCCGGTGGTGCCGTCGATGGTGATGACGTCCCCCTCGCGAAAGCTGGTCTCGCCGACGTAGGCCTCGCGGCGGGCGACATCGACGCTGATGCCCTCGGCCCCGGCGACGCAGGGCTTGCCCATGCCGCGGGCCACCACGGCGGCGTGGGAGGTCTTGCCGCCGCGGGAGGTCAAGATGCCCTGGGCGGCGAAGAAGCCATGGATGTCCTCCGGCTTGGTCTCCTCGCGCACCAGGATGACCTTCTGCCCCAGGTCGCGGCCCAGTTGCTCGGCGCGGTCGGCGTCGAAGACGGCGATGCCATGGGCGGCGCCCGGGGAGGCCGGCAGGCCCTGGGCCACGGCCGTGGCGCGGTGGGCGGGGTCCAGGCGGGGGAAGAGCATCTGCTCCAGCAGTTCCGGCTGGATGCGCAGCAGGGCCTGTTCCCGGGTGATGAGCCCCTCCTCCACCATCTCCACCGAGGAACGCACCATGCCCTGGGCGTTCATCTTGCCGTTGCGGGTCTGCAGGCAGTAGAGGCGGCCCTGCTCGATGGTGAACTCAAAGTCCTGCACCTCCTTGTAATGGGTCTCCAGTTTGGCCCGCAGCTCCTCCAGTTCCCTGGCCATCTGCGGCATCTCGCTAGCCATGCGGTCGATGGGCTTGGGGGTGCGGATACCGGCGACCACATCCTCGCCCTGGGCATTGACCAGGTACTCACCGAACAGCTTGTTCTCGCCGGTGCCGGGATTGCGGGTGAAGGCCACGCCCGTGGCGGAGTCGTCGCCCCGATTGCCAAAGACCATGGTCACCACGTTGACCGCGGTGCCATTGGCCATCTCCGCAGTGATGTTGAACTGACGGCGATAGTCGACGGCGCGCCGGCCCATCCAACTGTTGAAGACGGCCTTGATGGCGATCTCCAGTTGTTCAAAGGGGTCGGGCGGGAAGGGGCGGCCGGTATTCTCCTCCACCACCTTGAGGAAGCGCTCGCTGATCTCCTTCAGGTCGCTGGCGGAGAGATCCAGGTCCTCCTTGACCCCCGCCTGATGCTTAACCCGCTCGAATTGCTTGTCGAATAGCTCGTCGGGCACGCCCAGGGCGACCTTGCCGAAGAGCTGGATGAAGCGCCGATAGGCGTCATAGCCAAAGCGCGCGTCGCCGGTCTGCTGGATCTGGCCCTGGAGGGTGTCGGCATTGAGGCCCAGATTGAGGATGGTGTCCATCATGCCCGGCATGGACATGGCCGAACCGGAGCGCACCGACACCAGCAGGGGGTTGGCGGCGCTGCCGAACCCCTTGCCGGTCTTGGCCTCCAAGGCCTTCATCTGGGCATGGACCTCGTCCATGACCCCCGGGGGCAGGGTGCGGGCAGGCGAGGCCAGGTACTCCAGGCAGGCCGCGGTGGAGATGACGAAGCCCGGGGGCACGTTGAGGCCCAACTGGGTCATCTCGCACAGGTTGGCGCCCTTGCCACCTAGGAGCTTCTTGTCCTTGCCGTTGCCTTCCTCGAAGGCAAAAACGTGTTTCGTGACCATGGGGTCCATGATGTTGCTTACCTCTTGTAATAGGAATCAGGGATGAATGGAGAGCGGGGAAAAGGGGCTGAGAGCGTCCACAACAGGATCTCAGAATCTTGGGCCATCAGCGGAATCGGCGGCTTGGTGGGCAAGGCCGGCAAACGGCGAGCACTACCCAACCTGATCCGGGCGCGCGGGGCATCTTACCGCCAAACGCACCCTCAGGGTGGCCCCAAATCGAGCTCGTCAGCATCGCATCCCCATGCTACGAAACGGTGACAACGCGATCACCGACCTTGAGCCAACCACCTGCCCTGAGGGGCTTGATACCCCTCGCAATTCACGTATGGGTATTTCAGGATCAGATGGCGTCTGGCGGGTGAGCCGTCAGTAGGTCCTGGCAGGCCACACAACCGCATCCCCGTTATTGACACCCCCGCCAGACACCCGATCCGCCTTTGCCCGACTGAAAACAGACAGGCGTTAGGTATACTGAACCCCTATATTCCTCGGTGCCTCGTGCTCCCCCCAACCTCACCGCTCATCGCCATCATGCTCGACAAGAACTACGACCCCCAGTCCCTGGAACAAGCCTGGTATCGCACCTGGGAGGAGCGCGGCTATTTCGCCCCCCCCGCGGCCGACGTGGCAACCTCGGCGGGGTCGGCCGGCGCCCCCTACTGCATCATGATCCCCCCGCCCAACGTCACCGGCAGCCTGCACATGGGGCACGCCTTTCAGGACACTATCATGGATGCCCTGATCCGCTATCACCGCATGCGCGGGGCGCCCACCCTGTGGCAGGCGGGTACCGATCATGCCGGCATCGCCACCCAGATGGTGGTGGAACGGCTGCTGGAACAGGAGGGCAAGACCCGCCACGACCTGGGCCGCGCGGCCTTCATCGAGCGCGTCTGGCAATGGAAGGAGCAATCCGGGGGCACCATCACCCGCCAGTTGCGCCGCATGGGCGCCTCCCTGGACTGGGAACACGAGCGCTTCACCATGGACGAGGGCCTGTCGGCGGCGGTGCGCGAGGTCTTCGTGCGCCTCTTCGAGGAGGGCCTCATCTACCGCGGCAAGCGCCTGGTCAACTGGGACCCGGTGCTGCACACCGCCGTCTCCGACCTGGAGGTGCTCTCCGAGGAAGAGGCCGGCCATATGTGGGACATGCGCTATCCCCTGACCAATGGCACCGGCTGCATGGTGGTTTCCACCACCCGCCCGGAGACCCTGCTCGGCGACTGCGCCGTAGCCGTGAACCCCGAGGACCCGCGCTACAAGCACCTCATCGGCGAACGGGTGGAACTGCCCCTCACCGGCCGGCGCATCCCCATCATCGCCGACGAGCACGCCGACCCGGCCTTCGGCACCGGCTGCGTCAAGATCACCCCGGCCCACGACTTCAACGACCACGCCGTCTGGCTGCGCCACCGCGACGAAAACGCCATCGCCAGCCAGGCCCACGGCGGCCTGATCAATATCCTCAGCCCCGATGCCGCCATCCGCGCCAACGCCCCCGAGGAGGGCGAGCTCATCCCGGC
>JAGVUH010000031.1 GCA_019136395.1 Gammaproteobacteria bacterium | reverse complement strand
GGATGATCATCCAGATGACGACATACAGCGGCCCTTCGACGGACGCCGCTTGCTGACCTTCTCCGACAGCCGGCAAGGAACGGCACGTTTCGCCCTCAGGGCGCAGCTGGATGCCGATCGCAATCATGTGCGCAGCGCTATCTATCACATGGTAGCCGCAACACGACCAGCGGCTATCGGTGACGATCAAGTTCCACCGCTTGGTCACCTGAGCTGGCAAGATTCTATCAACGGCCTGCGGCAGGACCCTGCCATCCAGAATTGGCTGCCTAAACTGTGGGCTGAAACCACGTTGGGTCAAATCCAAGCGCATGACATCCCTAGGTTCTGTTTGTTCCGTGAGCTGCTCCGTCGCCCGGCGCGACAGAACTCCCTGGAAACCTTGGGATTGATCGCTCTGGATTATCCTCACATCAATGCGCTCGCCGAAAACACGCGTCCCGTGGTGTGGCAACAGCAGCAGAGGCCCTTGGATGACTGGAAGCAGTTCCTGAAGATCATCCTCGACTATTGGGTGCGCGCCAATTCCGCGGTCAACGTACCCGCGAACATGACACCTTGGATGGGTGCCGCGAACTGGACGAGATATATCCTGGGTCCTAACCCTATAAATCCACCAACCCGGAAGCAGATCGTCTGGCCACAGGCCAATCCGAACCGATGGTGGACGCGGATCGTCCGACTGCTCGCCCATTATCTGGGCGTCGATCCCGCTGATAACGCCAACTGGCCAATCCTCAACGCGGTTCTCTTAGCGGCCTGGGATTGCATCCACCCCATGCTGCAGCAAACGCCCAACGGACGCCTGCTGAACCTGGAGCACCAAGCCGAACTAGTCGAGGTGCGCGATGCCTGGGTCTGCCCATTCACGCACCGCGTCCTTGACAAGACGCTCGCTGGCATAACGCCCTATCTGCCGCCCCTTTGCGGGCCTGGTGAGGCGCGCTGTGAGCCGATCACCATGCCGCGATTACCCTGGCCTTTTTTGCAACATCCGGACGGAAACCCGGTCAGCAATCTGGAGGTCCAGGACTGGCTGGAGAGTAACTCAGATGTCATTCAGGCACGAGAGCGGAGTGTCTGGCCGGATCTCTCGGATCGTATCGTCAGCCAGGTGCCTTATTTCCGCGTCGTCGAACATTCGGCGCAACAGGCGGGTCATGTGCTACAAGGTTTTGAAACAGCGTTCAAAGAAGGAAAGCTCAACGTCCTGAGTTGCTCAACAACGATGGAGATGGGTGTGGATATCGGCGGTTTATCGGCGGTCGGGATGAACAATCCTCCGCCCAGCCCCGCCAATTTCCTGCAACGTGCCGGTCGTGCTGGACGCCGTGGCGAATCGAAGGCCGCCAGCCTAACGCTTTGCAAATCCTCGCCGCACGGCGAGGCGGTGTTTGCGAATCCGCGCTGGCCGTTCGATACGCCGCTCCACATCCCTAGGGTTTCGATACAGAGCGAACGGATCATCCAGCGTCATGTCCACGCGCTGGTCCTTTCAAGCTTTCTGCTCCAGTTCGTAGACAATCCGCCTGGCCTCACGGTTGGCTGGTTCTTCGAAGGCGGGCAAGGCGAGGAATCACCGGCCGAGCGTCTGATCAGGCAGTGCCGGAATCCAAATCTCATCGAAGACCTACAGTCACTCAAAAACGGCTTGCGTCAGATCGTGCGCGGTACCTCGTTAAGTGGTATCCAGCTATCCACACTGCTCTCAGCGACCGCCGATGCACTTGGAGATCAGCGCAATCGATGGCTAGCCGAGGTCGAGCCATTGTGGGAAGACTTAAGCGATGCCTGGCCATGGTGGCAAAAGCTAATCAATGATGATCCATCGCTGAAAACGTTTCATCAGTTGTCAGTGAACATAAATGGCTTAGTGACTGCTCGGGGCAGAGCCATCGCTCTGCAACTGTTGCGACTGAGCGGCGAGTACCTGCTCTCCGAACTGGCCAGCAAGGGCTTTCTCCCCGGCTACGGCTTCCCCAGGGCTATCGTGCCCTTCATCACGACCACACAACAAGAGTTGAACCATCAGCTCAAACTAGCGGCCGGAAACCAACAACGCCAGCGCGAGGACAATCGCGCTCAATTCCGTTGCTACCCCTCGCGTCCCTTGCCCATCGCCATCCGGGAGTATGCCCCGGGCGCTGATCTCGTCCTGAACGGTCGGGTCTATCGGTCACGCGGCGTCACCCTGAACTGGCAGCTTCCCGCCGGTGTGCCTGACCCCAATCAAATACAGGCATTGCGTGTGGCGTGGCGCTGCAAACATTGCGGCACTACGGGTACCAGCCCAGCGTTCAGAGGGGCCTGCCCGGAGTGTGGATCGATCGACCTGCGCCAGCAACGCTATCTTCAACCCGCTGGTTTTGCCGTCGATCTGGCACAAGAGTTGAGCAACGACATCAGTCATCCGATTTATTTATCATTCCAGGCGCCTTGGATCACGCCCAGCGGCGGTACCTGGGTTGGGTTGCCGGCCCGTCAACTCGGCCGTTATCGCTACAGCTCGCGTGGCCACCTCTTTCATTGGTCTCCCGGTCTGCATCATGCGGGCTACGCGATCTGCCTGCACTGCGGCCGTGCTGAAGCAGAAACCCAGGCGCCTCATGGCAATCAACCGGGTCAGCTACCGGCGGGCATGCAGGGGCACTGGAGACTACTCGGTGGTACAAATAACATGGGAGGTCCAAGCTGCACCGGCAACGACAATCCTTTTGCGATCCAGCGGCATTTGTGGCTCGGCGCCTCACAGTGGACGGACGTGCTGGAACTGCAACTACGCTATCCGGGTGAGGGCCGCCCAGTCGCCGACAAGACCACGGCCTATTCGTTAGGCATCGCCCTGCGTCAAGCCCTGGCCGATGTTCTCGGCATCGAGGACCGCGAGATCGGGGTGGCCGTGATGCCTGCACGGGGCCTCGATCAGCAGGACCTGTATGCCATCGCCTTGTATGACACGGCCTCGGGTGGCGCGGGCTATGTCGCCGCCCTGCCGGCATCATTGCGCAACGTCTTTGCGCGCGCTCGAGAGATCCTGACCTGCCCCCGCCAGTGTGATGCGGCTTGTCAGGCCTGCCTGCTAAGCTATGACACTCAGCACCAGGCCGATCACCTGAATCGTCACCAGGCACTTGCGCTCCTGACCGATACATTTCTCGATGGGCTCGCCTTACCCCTGGAGGCGCAGTGGTTCGGTCCGGACAGTCAAGCCGAGCATGAACCTCTGCCCCTTGCCCTCGAACGGGAAATGCAACGGCTAGGTTGCGAGCAACTGCGTCTGTTCCTTGGTGGGAACCCGGCGGACTGGGACCTGGTCGACTGGAATCTGCGCGAAAGCCTCTTGCGTTGGGCGGCTGAGGGCCAGCATGTGGATCTCTTCATCCAACCTGAAGCTCGCGCGCATCTGAGTCCGGAGGAATCATTTCGGCTTGGGAGCCTGATCGAAATCGCCGGTTTGTCTCTTTATGAGATTGATGAGCATCCCGATCCCTTAGAGCATTTGGTCTGCGAAATTGTCCGGGCCGGGGAGGTCATGCGTTGGGGTGTCGAGGCCGATTATGCTCGCGCCCCGGGGTCTGACTGGGGCGCCGTTGGGGGTGATGCCCGCTGCGTGCGCGTCATCGCCGGGTTAGAGGTATTGGGCCAAGGTGGGAGGGCACTCACCCCAGCGGACTTACGACAGGCGCTACCGCCTGGCGCGGTCGTCGCCATCCAGATGATCAATGAGCTCGACGGCCCGATCGCAGATTTTGGCACGCGCTTTTGGACTGAAATCGCCAACAAAGCTCCCGGTCTTCAGCAGCGCTTAGTAAACGGTCACCCAGTTGCCGAAATTGCATACACCGACCGGTACCTCACCAATCCGTTTGTCGTCCGTTTACTCCATCAAGTCGTTCAACGGGCGTTGATCGCCACTGGAACCCCCGACCACCTCTGCTCCCTTCGTTTGCATACGGCCACGCTTAACCAGCGCGACCCACGCGAGCCAACCATGCTCCACCATGCTTGGCAGGATGAAACGGATCGGGAGGCGGTCATCCGCGCGCTGTTCGGACAGTATCTGACACTGTCCGATGTCGCTGTGGAACCACTGCAGGAGCTACCCCACGCAAGAGAACTCAATCTGATCTGGGCGGATGGCGCTCAGCTTCTGATCCGCCTCGATCAAGGCTTCGGCTATTGGAGAACTAGATGGGGTAGTAGGTTCTCCTTTAGTGCGAAGCCAGAACAGCAGGTCGCTGCTCTGCGTAACATAGTGTTTGCCGTTGAGCCAC
>JAGVUH010000405.1 GCA_019136395.1 Gammaproteobacteria bacterium | reverse complement strand
GCGACCCGCTCCAGCATGGCCTCCAGGGGGTCCGTGGCGGCCTCGATCTCGGCGAACAGGGCCAGGGACTGGTCCAGCCGACGCTGCACCAGGGCCGCGATCATGGCCTCCTTGCCGGGAAAGAAATGGTAGAGATTCCCGGCGCTCATGCCCGCCGCCTTGGCGACGCGGGCGATGCTGGCGCCATGAAAGCCCTCGCGGACGAAACAGGCGGCGGCGGCGTCCAGGATCTGCCGGCGCCGGAGCTGGCCGCGATCCTCCGGGTCCGGTGAGGCCGCCAGGGGCTCAGCCATGGGCGGGGGCCTCGCTGGCCCCGGAGGCTGTGCCAGGC
Source organism: Gammaproteobacteria bacterium (assembly GCA_019136395.1). Next base: position 3,948 of record JAGVUH010000405.1, on the reverse strand, counting down.
CCAAAGCCAGCCCCGGCGTTCGGAGATTGAGCCGGCCCAGGCCCCGGGCCCGGTTTCCCGCCCGGGCTGGCGGGACCGGTGGCTGGGCTGGTCCGCCGCAGCCGCCCCCGGATCAGCACGAAGAACAGCGGCACGAAAAAGACCCCCAGCAGGGTGCTGGCGACCACGCCGCCCAGGACGCCGGTGCCCACCGAGTTCTGCCCCCCGGAACCCGCCCCGGTGCTGATGGCCAGGGGCAGGACGCCAAAACCAAAGGCCAGGGAGGTCATGACGATGGGACGAATACGCAACCGGGCCGCTTCCAGGGCCGCGCTGACGGCGTTGCGTCCCTCCTCCTGGAGGGTGCGGGCGAACTCGACGATGAGGATGGCGTTCTTGGCCGCCAGGCCGATGGTGGCCAGGAGACCGACTTGGAAATAGATGTCGCTGGGCAGGCCCCGCCCCAGGGCGGCCAGGACCGCGCCCAGGACGCCGATGGGCACCCCGAGGATGACGGCGAAGGGCACCGACCAGCTCTCGTAGAGGGCGGCCAGGGTGAGGAAGACCACCAGGATGGACAGGGTATAAAGCAGGGGCGCCTGGGCACCGGCGGCACGCTCCTCGTAGGAGATCCCGGTCCACTCCAGGCCGATGCCGGGCGGGAGTTTCTTGACCAGTTCCTCCACCGCCGCCATGGCCTCGCCGGTACTCCGGCCGGGCGCGGCCTGGCCCAGGATCTCCGCCGCGGGCAGGCCGTTGAAGCGCTCCAGGCGCGGCGAGCCGTAGGTCCACTTGATGTCGGCGAAGGCCGAGAAGGGCACCATCTCCCCCTGCTTATTGCGCACGTACCAGGCGTCCAGGTCCTCGGGCAGCATGCGGAAGGGGGTATCGGCCTGGAGGTAGACGCGCTTGACCCGCCCCTGGTGGACGAAATCATCCACGTAGGCGCTGCCCCAGGCCACCGCCAGGGTGCGGTTGATGTCCGCCAGGGATAGGCCCAGGGCCCCGGCGCGGGTGCGGTCCACCTCCACTTGGAGCTGGGGCTCGTCGTCACGGCCATTGGGCCGCACCCCCATCAGCCGCGGGTCCTGGCTGGCCATGCCCATGAACTGCCCCTTGGCCGCCATCATGGCCTCGTGGCCCAGGCCAACCCGATCCTGAAGCTGGACGTTCCAGCCACTCGCGGTTCCCAGTTCCACCACTGCCGGCGGCGGGAAGGCGAAGACCATGGCGTCGCGGATACCGGCAAAGGCCTTCATGGCCCGTCCGGCCACGGCCTTGACCCCCAGATCTGGCCGCTGGCGTTCGGACCAATCCTTGAGCTTGACGAAGCCGATGGCCATGTTCTGTCCCTGGCCGGCAAAACTGAAGCCGGCGACGGTGATGAACTCCTTGACCGCCTCCGGCTCGTTCTCGAGGAAGTGCCGCTCGATCTGCTCCAGGACTGCCTCGGTGCGCTCCAAGGTGGCGCCGGCGGGGAGTACCGCCTGCATGATGAGGATGCCCTGGTCCTCGTCGGGCAGAAAGGAACTTGGCAGACGCGGGTAGAGCCAGGCCAGTGCCCCCACCAGCAGCAGATAGATGGCGAAGAAGGTCCAGCGCTGCCGGAGGATGAACCCGGTGCCCCCGGTGTACAGGCCCACGCTGCGATTGAAGGAGCGGTTGAACCAGCCCAAGAAACCCTTGCGGCGTTCATGATGCTCGTGGTCCAGGGGCTTGAGCAGGCTCGCCGTCAAGGCCGGGGTCAGGGTCAGGGCCACCAGCACCGACAGCAGCATGGCCGAGACGATGGTGATGGAGAACTGGCGGAAGATGACCCCGGTGGAGCCGCCGAAGAAGGCCATGGGGACGAAGACCGCCGACAGCACCAGGGCGATGCCGATGATGGCGCTGGTGATCTGATCCATGGATTTGCGCGTCGCCTCCCGGGGTGGCAGCCGGTCCTCGTGCATGACCCGGGCGACGTTCTCCACCACCACGATGGCGTCGTCCACCAGCAGGCCGATGGCCAGGACCATGGCGAAGAGGGTCAGGGTATTGATGCTGTAGCCAAAGGCCGCCAGCACGCCGAAGGTGCCCAGCAGCACCACCGGCACGGCGATGGCCGGGATGAGGGTGGCGCGAAAGTTCTGCAGAAAGAGGTACATCACCAGGAAGACCAGGGCCACGGCCTCGAAGAGGGTGGTCACCACCTTGCCGATGGAGATGCGCACGAAGGGCGTGGTGTCGTAGGGGAAAACGTATTCCATGCCCGACGGGAAATAGGCCGAAAGCTCCTCGACCTTGCGCTTGATGGCATCCGCAGTCTCCAGGGCGTTGGCGCCGGTGGCGAGGCGGATGGCCATGCCGGCGGAGGGCTTGCCCAGATGACGGCCGTTGCGGCTGTAGCTCTCGCTGCCCAGGGCGATGCGCGCCACGTCACGCAGATAGACCACGGCCCCGTCCTCCTGGGTACGCAGGCGGATGGCGCCAAACTCCTCCGCTGATCTGAGGCGGCTCTGGACGTTGACCGTGGCGGTGAACTGCTGGCCGGCCTCCGCCGGGCGGGCGCCGAGCTGGCCGGCGGAGACCTGGGCATTCTCCGCCTCGATGGCCGCCCAAACCTCGGTCGGGGTCAGGCCGAACTGATTCAGCCGGTGGGGGTCGAGCCAGATGCGCATGGCGTACTGGGTCTCGAACATGGTCACCTCGCCCACGCCGGGGAGCCGGCTGATGGGGTCCTTGACCATGGAATTGGCGTAGTCGCCGAGATCGGCCTTGCTCAGGCGCCCATCGCGGGAGACGAAGGCCACCACCATGAGGAAGTTGCGCACCGACTTGGCGACGGTGAGGCCCTGCTGGCGGACCTCCTCCGGCAACAGGGGGCTGGCCAGTTGCAGCTTGTTCTGCACCTGCATCTGCGCCGTGTCGGGGTTGACGCCATTGGCGAAGGTCAGGGTGATGGTGGCCTGGCCGTTGGACTCACTGGTGGAGGACATGTAGCGCAGGCCATCGAGGCCATTCATCTGCTGCTCGATGATCTGGGTCACCGAGTCCTGCACCGTCTGCGCCGAGGCCCCGGGATAGTTGGCGGTGATGGCGATGGCCGGCGGGGCGATGGCCGGATACTGGCTGACGGGCAGGGTCCAGATCGCCAGGAGGCCGGCGAGCATGATGAGGATGGCGATCACCCAGGCGAAGACCGGGCGGTCGATGAAGAAATGGGCCATGGGCAATCTCCCAGTGAGGGGGCGGGCGGAGGGCGCGACGGGGGTCTAGGGGGCCTTCGCCGCCGGGGCCCAGTCGACGGCCTTGGCCGGGCTACCGGGCCGGGCCTTCTGTATCCCGTCGACGATCAGGCGGTCACCGGGCTGAAGACCGGCGTTGATCAGCCAGCGGTTGCCAAGGGCGCGATCGGTCTCGACCTGGCGCTGCTCCACCACTCCCTCGGCGTTTAGGACCAGGGCCTGGGCATTACCCTGGCGGTCACGCTGGACGCCGGGCTGGGGGACCAGGATCGTGTCCGGGCGAACCCCTTCCTCGACCTGGGCGCGCACGAACATGCCCGGTAGGAGCAGGGCATCCGGATTGGGAAAGGTCGCCCGCAGGGTCACGGTCCCCGTGTCCTGATCCACGCTGACCTCGGCAAATTCCAACCGCCCCGCATGGGGATAGGGGGAGCCATCCTCCAGGATCAGGGTCACCTTGGGTAATTCCCCCGGCGTCCGCTGCAACTGGCCATCCTCCAGATCGCGCCGCAGGCGCAGGAGCTGGGCCGCGGACTGGGTGAGATCCACATAGATGGGATCGAGCTGCTGGACCGTCGCCAGGGCCAGTTCCTGGTTGGCGGTCACCAGGGCCCCCTGGGTGACGGCAGAGCGGCCGATATGGCCGTCGATGGGGGAGAGGATGCGGGTGTAATCGAGCTCGATGCGCGCCTTGGCCAGATCGGCCTCGGCCACCTTGAGGTTGGCCTGCGCCTCCTTCATG
>JAGVUH010000689.1 GCA_019136395.1 Gammaproteobacteria bacterium | reverse complement strand
AGGGATCGACGGTGCTTTGGAACTCGATGAGGATGTAGAGGTAGAGCCAGTCCTCGCCGGTCCTGACCCGCCAGACCACGTCGTCACTGCGCTGGCGCAGGTCGTCCGCGACATAGCTGGCGGGGACCTTTTCCAGGGTGGTGTAATCCAGCCCGTGCAGCCAGGCATCGGGGATGAAGCCCAGCACCAGATCCCGCACCACCTCGGGGGCGGAGAAGAGCAGTTTGTAGCCAGCGTCGTCGTCTTGGGGCATGGGGAGGGATTGTAAGGGGATTTTGTGGCGGGGGGCGACCGGTACTGTTGTGTCATCCGCCGCTCAGATGGTTAGCCAGGGCAACCGTCAGCGTTAGCGTGAAAATTCACGGGGAAAGCCTTTCATGCTCAGGGGTGTGGCCTGGGGCCTCATGACAGTTAGCGTGAAACTCACGGCAAGGCCTTTCATCTTCGGGGGTGTGGCGCGCACCCTCATGACTGTTAGCGAAGTTATCCAAAGAGGTAATTTCACAGAGAAACAGTTTAGAGGGTAATCCTGTCACAAAACCATGATTCGTAAAGCATATCTCTAAACTGATATAGTAAGTTGCAGACGCGGAGAAACCTGTCGTAACATAGGTTCCAGTTACCCATTCGTTACCCCAAAACCTGGGTAACCCCGCAAGACAGGCCCCGAGTCGGCTGTTCCCCGACCCGAGGCCCTGACCATCCACCCAACCTGTAAACGAGGTTCGGTCATGGCTACCTGCAATTTTACCGTCAAGTAGCTGGAGAGCGCTAAGCCGGGTCCCTCCGGCCGGGATGAGTATTACGACGAACACACGCCGGTCTCGGCGTGCGGATCGGCAGCCGCTCCAAAACCTTTTTTTGCATGCCCCGCGTCCTGCGACAGGGCCAGTGGAAACAGGAGCGCATCAGCCTGGGCAAGGTCGGCGAAACCAGCCTGGCCGAGGCCCGGGAAAACGCCAAGCGTGTCCTGGCCGCCGCCAGCGCCGGACAGATCCCCGACGATGTGGCCAAGGTGCGCCGGGAAACCCTGGTCAAAGAATCGGCCAACTCCTTCGGCAAGGTTCGGGCCGACTTCCTCCCCCTCTATCGGGTCAAGCGCGGCGGCCGCCTGCATCCCCCCGCGGCCCGGACCCTGAAATCCATGACCGGTGCCCTGGAGTTGCTCAAGGCGTGGGACGACCGCCCCATGACCAGCATCACCACGAGCGATCTGCAAGCCTGGCACGATGGCTATGTGAAGGCGGGGAAGGAATGCGCCGCCAATGTCTACCTGGCCCTGGTGCGCAAATTCTTCGGCTGGGCCAAGGAGCGCGGCATCATTCAACGTAACCCCGCCGCCGACGTGGTGAAGGGCGGGGCCAGCCAGGCCCGGGAGCGGGTTCTCACGAATGATGAGCTGGTCGCCGTCTGGCAGGCCACCGGCGAGGATCACCCTTTCCACCGCATCGTCAGATTGTTGCTCCTGACCGGGCAGCGGCGCACCGAAGTGGGGGCGATGGACTGGAGCGAGGTGGACCTGGAGGCCGGGATCTGGAACCTCCCCGCCGCCCGGGCCAAGAATCGCCGCCAACACCTGATCCCGCTCGCCGCCCCGGCCCGGGAACTCCTCACCGCGCAAGCCGGCTACGGACGCACGGGCCTGGTCTTCCCCAATCGCCGGGGCGGCCCCTATAGCGATTGGGGGGCCCAAAAGGCCCGGCTGGACCAGCGCACCCGCCTCGCCCCCTGGCAATTGCACGATCTGCGCCGCTCCATGGTGACGCACCTGGCCGAGGACCTGGCCATCCCGCCCCACATCATCGAAGTGACCGTCAATCACGTGTCCGGCTTTCGCGCCGGCGTGGCCGGGGTCTATAACCGCGCCCTGTATCTGGAGGAACGGCGTCAGGCCCTCGACGCCTGGGCGCAGCACCTCCTCGCCCTGGTTGCGGCCAAACCGGGCGCCTGAGGGACCTCTCCCGCACTCTCCACCCTCACGATGTTGGCGGATGCCTTGGGGACGCGGTGGCCATCTGGTTGTATCCACCGCGCAGACCCTGACACCCCCGAGCTTAGCCGTTGGCGTTTTCAGGCCCGCTGCGAAGTAGCGACCCTGGCCAGCGCCGTCCCGAAACACCACTAGACCCCGCTCGTCCAAGTGCACCGCGTCCACCGTGAGTGGGGCGGCGCTTCAGACCCCTGGCCCCGGCAGACCCGCGATCGCCCCCCGGACCTGGGTAACCACCGACGTCCTCGCCGGGCTCTGTCGTCAGCCTGGCCACCGCCTGCCCGGGGAGTTCCGGGGACCCCAGACCACCCCAGCCGGCGCGAGGGGCTGACGAGCCACACCCGGCGACGGGCGTCCGACCCGCGACCCATGCCGATGCCTACCGCGACGCACTGGTGGCCAAGGGCATCGGGAAAGCCGCCATCAAGTTCCCGCTCCCGGCATCGATAACGAAACCAGGGCCAAACCGCGCGCGTCTGGAGACCGCCAACGCAACCGGAATAACCGGGATAAAGCGCATAAATCCGGCTAGGCATCCTCGGCCACGATCAGCAAGCCGCCCTTCTGGCGGTTTTTTTATGTCCCCTGAAAGAAATAATTTGTCAAAAGACTAATTACACACTGTCTTTTTGTCAAAAGACTAATTACACACTTTTATTAGCAAATTGCCTTGTTATAACGTGTGCTCCATCAGCAACGATGGAGTCTCTCAAATGAACATTAGCGACAACCCGCTCATTACCGATTCCGAACTGCGGCGCCTTGCCGGCGGGGTCACCCCGATGACGATTTGGCGGTGGAGAAAGGCGGGAATCTTACCTCCCGCCCTCGTCCTCAACGGCAGGAATTACTCGCGGCAAAGCGATATCGACGCAGCCCTGTCGCGCGCCTTCGGTCTCGACGCTTCCCGGCCCGCTTAACCCGCGGCGGACACCCCATGCGCAATAAAAAAAAGCCCCTGGGGTGAACAGGGGCTAAAAGAGGTAAATCAAATGCAGCAAAACAATCCGATTGTTGCGCTCGCCGTGCGGTCAATCAAGACCGATCACGCCATCCAGCAACGAGCGACGTTGATTGACGGTGCCGTCCTCAACGACTACGCCGCGGCGATGACCGCCGGCAGCGTATTCCCCCCCATCGTGGTCTTCCATGATGGCACCACCTATTGGCTGTCCGATGGCTACCATCGCCTGGAGGCCGCGGGCGAGGCCAAGATCAAGACCATCGCCGCCGAGATCCGGCCAGGCAGCAAGCGGGACGCGACCCTCTACGCCTGCGGGGCGAATCGGGATCACGGCCTGCGCCGCACCCGGGCGGATATTCGCCGGGCGATTGAGACCCTTCTCAAGGATGAAGAGTGGGCGGAGTGGGGCGACCGGAGAATTGCCGAGCATGTCGGCGTAAGTCATCCGACCGTGGCCAGTGTGCGCCGAGAACTGGAATGTCAGGTGGTAAATTTTACCACCTGCGGCGCTGGCCCTGACCCGGCCGACCTGGGAGATCAACGGGTAAATCTTACCCGTTGCGCCGACGAGCCCGACCTTGCGGAGCAGGGGGCCGCGACCCAGCCACTGAAGGCACCCCCAGCCAAGCGCACCGGCCGCGACGGCAAATCCTACCCCACCACCCAGCCCACACCGCCCCCCCAGCCCGCCTCGGCGGTCAACAAGGCCCGGCTCGCCATGCAAGCCGCCCATGGCCTAGCGGCCGCCCTGACGGCCCTGGAGCCCCTGGAGGTCGACCTCCTCCCCGAGGATGCCGTGACCGTGTTGTCGAACCTGCGCGCCACGCTGGCCCGCCTGGAGCTGCGATTCGGTTTGGAGGTGCAGGGCCATGCGTAACCATCCACCCTCCGCCATCGCCGCCGCCTGGACGGCCATCCTGGTCGCCAACCCCCTGGCCAACGATGTCGTCCGCCCCTGGCTGGAGACCATCGCCACCACGACCGACCCCCGGAAAAAACGCGAGGTGATGGCATGGTGCCATGGCGCGGCGCAACTGGCCATGATCATCGCCAAGGAAGGTGAAGAGACCTCGGCGGCATCGATCGCGCAACTGGGGCGGAGTTGGATTGAGCGGGTAAAAACTGACCCTGATCCATTCATATATGGTCCGCCCCGCGATGCAAGAGAGAAATCGCTCTTTGGCAGAAGAAGAAGTTGCAGCCATATATCCGGCATCTTGGTGAGGTCGCAGCGAGCGCCTCGTGCCCTGATGGAATTCGCGGGCCTTCCCGTCCTCATCACCCGTACAGTCTCGGCCAAGCCGGCTTGTGAATGAGCCAGGTTCTCGGGAAGGC
>JAGVUH010000499.1 GCA_019136395.1 Gammaproteobacteria bacterium | reverse complement strand
AAGGGTCAATTCCAGGATGCCGCGGGGCAGTTCACCCTGGTGGGTGAGCCGGACCTGGCCCTCGCCAGCCGGCTGCTTCATGGAGCGGAATACCATGCCGCCAAGGAGCGCATCATGGCGCCGATCCAGGCCTTCATGACCGCGCTGGAAGACCGTATCGACGGGGAGATGCGGCGGATCTACGCCCGGGGCGAGGCGATCATGGCGCTGATCCTGGCCCTGATTGGCCTCAAGATCGGCGTGTCGGTCTTTTTTTATCGGCTGGTGAGGCGCCGGCTGTTCCTGCCCCTGCGCGAACTGGAGGATGATGCCCTGGCCCTGGCCAGTGGCGACTATGGGCGACGGCTGGCCCTGCCCCCCGGCGACGAGGTCGGTCACCTGGCGGTGGCCTTCAACACCATGGCCCAGGGCATCGAGGAGCGCACCGCGCGTCTACAAGACAGCATCGCCGAGTTGCAACGCGCCAAGCAGACCCTGACCGCCCAACAGCGGACCCTGCGCCAGGCCCATGACGAGCAGCAGGCGATCTTCGACGCCGCCACCGCCGGCATCGTGCTGGTGCGGGACCGCCAGGTCATCCGCTGCAATCGCATGATGGAGTTGCTGTTCGGCTATGGTCCAGGGGAGATGCTCGGTCAGAGCACCCGGAGCTGGTATGCCGACGAGGCGGCCTATGCCCAGATCGGCCAGACCATCGCCACCGCCCTGCGCCAGCAGGGCTACTATCGCGAGGACCGGGAACTGGTGCGCAAGGACGGCAGCCGCTTTTGGGGCCGCATGTCCGCCCAGGCCATCAACAGCCAGGACCTGAGCCAGGGTCTCGCCGGCATGATCGAGGACATCACCGAGGAGCGGGCGGCCATCGCCGCGATGGAACAGGCCCGCGCCCTGGCCGAGGAGGCGACCCGCGCCAAGAGCGATTTCCTGGCCAACATGAGCCACGAGATCCGCACGCCGATGAACGCCATCATCGGCATGTCCTACCTGGCCTTGCAGACCGAGCTCGACCCCCAGCAGCGCAACTACGTGGAGAAGGTCCATCGCTCCGCGGAGGCGCTGCTCGGGATCATCAACGACATCCTCGACTTTTCCAAGATCGAGGCCGGCAAGCTGACCATGGAGCGGGTGGACTTCGACCTGCAGGAGGTCCTGGACCACCTGGCGAACCTCACCGGCCAGGTAGCGGAGGACAAGGGGGTCGAGATCATGTTCCAGGTCGATCCCGACATCCCCGTCTCCCTGATTGGCGATCCCCTGCGCCTGGGCCAGGTGCTGACCAACCTGGTCGGTAACGCCCTCAAATTCACCCCCCAGGGGGGGGATATCCTGGTCAAGGTCAGCCGGCGGGAGGAGACGACGGATGCGGCCCTGCTGCATTTTTCCGTCCGCGACACCGGTATCGGCATGACCCCGGACCAGCAGGAGCGCCTGTTCCGCGCCTTCACCCAGGCGGACAGCTCCATCACCCGCCGCTACGGCGGCACGGGTCTGGGCTTGACCATCAGCAAGCGCCTGGTGGCGATGATGGGGGGCGAGATCGGCGTGGAGAGCGCGCCGGGAGTGGGTAGCACCTTTCACTTCACCGCCCGCTTTGGCAAACAGGCGCAACAGGCCCTGTCCGATCTGGTCCTGCCACCGGACCTGGGCCAGTTGCGGGTGCTGGTGGTGGACGACCATCAGACGGCACGCCAGGTGCTCCGGAGCATGCTGGAGAGCTTCGGCTTCCTGGTGGCGGATGCCGCCTCCGGTGCGCAGGCCATCGCGCGCATCGAGGCGGCGGAGGCCGAGGGCACCCCCTTCGAGCTCCTGCTCATCGACTGGCGCATGCCGGGCCTGGACGGAGTCGCCACCTTGCGCGCCCTGGGCACGGACCCGGCGCTGCGCCATCCGCCCACGGTGATAATGGTCACCGCCCATGGGCGGGAGGAGGCCCTGGAGGCCAGTGCCGGGCTGACCGTCGCCGGGGTGCTCACCAAGCCGACCACGCCCTCCTCCCTCTTCGACACCATCATCCTCGCCCTCACCGGCCAGCGGCGCCATGGCCGCGCCGTGCAGCGCGATGCCCTGACCCAGGAGGCCGGGGCCGCCCTGGCCGGTGTCCGTGTGCTGTTGGTCGAGGACAATGCCGTCAACCAGGAGCTGGCCCGGGAGCTGCTGGTGCGCCACGGCATCCAGGTCGAGGTGGCCAACGATGGTGCGGAAGCCCTGGCCCGGCTGGCCGTCGAGGTCTTTGACGGCGTCCTCATGGATTGCCAGATGCCGGTCATGGACGGCTACACCGCCACCCGCCGCCTACGGGAGGACCCGCGCTTCCGGGACCTGCCGGTGATCGCCATGACCGCCAACGCCATGGCCGGGGATCGGGAGAAGGTCCTGGCGGCGGGGATGAACGATCACATCCCCAAGCCCATCAACGTGGAGCAGATGCTCAGGACCATGGCGCGGTGGATCAGGCCGGCGCGGCCAGCCGCGGTCCCTGCCGCGCCCTGGGCCGCGGCTTCGGTTCCGACTGCGACCTCATCGGCGGCGGCTGATATTGCGGCTTCGGCTTCGGCTGCAGTTTCGGCGGCTGCGACCAAGGCAAGGACACAGGCAGCGACTGCTGGCGCTGGCGGTGGGCCATTGGCATCTTCACCAGAGCCAACACCCCCATCAACCCTTGGCACGCCAGTGCCCGCATCAAACTTTGGCACGCCAGTGCCCACGGCGCCCCTGGGCGCGCCTCCGCCCGGAGCACCGCTTGGGGCACCCCCGGTCAGCGCCTGGCCGGAGCTTCCCGGGATCGACCTCCAGGCCGGCCTGGCTCGGGTGGAACGGGACCTGGGGCTCTACCTCAAGCTCCTGCGGCGCTTCCGCGCCGATCAGGCGGGCTTCGGTACCGCCTTTCGCGCCGCCTGGAGCCAGGGGGACCGGGAGACCGCCACCCGGCTGGCGCACACCCTCAAGGGCCTGGCGGGCAATCTCGGCGCCCACGTCTTGCAGGAAGCGGCCCGGCGCCTGGAAATGGCTAGCCGGGAGGTTGTAGCCGCCCCAGAGGTGATGATCCCCGCGGAGAAGGCTGCCACTCCGGAGAGCGCCGTTGCCGGAGAGGATGTGACCGGGGTGGAAGCTGGGGTGGAAACCCTGCTGCAGCAGGTCCTCGCCGCCCTGGAGCCGCTACTGGCGGGGATCGATGGTCTGGATGGGTCCATGCCTTTCTCCCCACTTGCCCCTGCACCTGCCCCTGCACCGGCCCCGGCCACTGCCTCTGCCATTGCCCTGGCCGCGGCCCCGGAGTCAGTACCCTTACCGTCCGGGCAAGAATCCCCGCCCCTCCAGCCAGCGGCGGCCACACCGCCAGCCGTTGACAAGGCCGCACTCTCAACGGGCCTAAGGAATCTTTGGGGCGAGGTCGGGCAGGGCGGCGTCAAGGCGGCCGCGTTTGCGCTGAGCTTGCGGCCCCTGCTGCACCAGGCCGGTCTGGTCGGCGAGGCCCGTGACCTGTCACGGGCCATCGAGGGCTATGACTTCGATACCGCCGCCGAGGTCGTGAAGGCCATCGCTGACCGCTTGGGCGTGGATCTGGACGGGTGAGTCAGCCCAGCGGCCCCGGCGACTGAGGTTCCCCCGGCGCGGGCAAGTCGAAGAGCTCCCACAAAGGGAGGGTGAACCCCTCCAGGGTCGCCAGCGCCAGCGCCTCCTGCGCGGCGATCACCGCGCCCTCGCCAAACCGCCCGCGGTCATCACGCCGAAAGCGCACCGCATAGTGCTCCAGTGGATCGATGACCAGGTATTCACGCACCCCGACACGCTCGTACAAGGCCTTTTTATCGCGCAGATCCCTGGCCGCGGTATGGGGCGAGAGCACCTCGATCACCAGTTCCGGCGCCCCCTCGATATGGGTCTGGGTGACCTTCGTTGGATCGCAGACCACCAGCACATCCGGCTGGACCACATCGAAGTCGGAGAGTTTGACATCCGTGGGGGCGATGAAGGGACGACAGGGTTTGCCGTTCAGGTGCCGTTCCAACCGCACGTAGCATCTGCCAGCCACCGTCTGGTGGCTGATCAAGGGCGCCGGGGCCATGGCCCAAGCCTGGCCGTCAATCAGTTCCCAGCGTTCGCCCTCAGGCCAGCGCCGGTAGTCGTCCCAGGAAAAGCGGGGAGAGAGGGCGGACGCGGCGATCATGGGGACTCCCGTAAACCTCTATCAGGCCGGATGTGCCTAAGGGGGTGACGCCAGAAACGATAGCGATGATGGGCGCGGTAGTGGAAGCACTCGCCGTTGGCGGGGTGGATATCGAGGTTAAGGCTTTGGATCGGGCTTCCCCGACCGGTGGCACCCC
>JAGVUH010000369.1 GCA_019136395.1 Gammaproteobacteria bacterium | reverse complement strand
TGCGCATCGCCGACGAGGGCAAGCGGGCACGCGCCACGGCGGGTGCCGAGCTGCAACAAATGGAGGCGGGACTGCGCCGCGCCCTGGCCGCCGCCAGTGCCCAGACCAACCGGGTCTAGACGGGCGAACCTCGTCGGAGGATTTTCAGTGCCGCCGTTTCGCGGGGTTTGGCTGCGCCCTGCGTGGGGGCCCCTTGCCGAAACCCGGGAAACAGCGAATAGTCCTTGAGTATGCTGAGGACGGCCGGTCAGGGAACATGCCCCCGGCAAGCCGCGGCATTCTTGGATCCTGGCATCTCATCCCTGAGATGCCGTTCCGGCCATCCTCAGCACTCGATATGCTCGGCCATCTCCAAGGCATCATCCACGTCTCTACCGAGTTAACGGATAGGTCGTATCAAGAGCGGCATAGAGAGGTATGTGCGCACGCCAAAGGGTACCCGTTCAGACCCCCTCCCCCCAATCCTCCTCCACCGGGGTGAGGGAGCATGGGGGTCAGCACCTTGCGCCGCTAAAGCCCTCCCAGGGCGCGAGGGCTCTGAACAAATACGCCAAAGGAACCCAAGCGGACACTCCGGAGCAGGATCTCTTCACCACCCGCTCGAACCAGCGGTCCAGCGCAAAGTGGAGATAGACATTGGCCAGTACGGGGGTGATGACGCCACGGACACAAAAGGTAATCTGAGTCCCCGGAGGGACTTCGATCCTCCGCAGGGGGTGTAGGCGGATCCCCCCCGTCTGGACTTGGGGTACAACGGTGTCCGACTGCGTTAGGCCGGCAGCATACTACCTATCCGAGCTAAGCGGCCCGGAGGGGCCATGACACCAGCGATCCGGCCTTGCTGCGGAGGTGGGACAGACAAGCGCCAGCGCGGCTACCGGGCGATGGGGTATCGCGTCGAGGCGCAGCGCGAATTTGGCGAAATCAGCCAAATTTGTGTCTTGACATCGGTTTGCCGGTGATTCCTCGGGGTGGAATGAGCGCAAACAGGTGACAGTACAGTCGTTTGTCTTCAGCGTGCGCAATAATTGCGACAATTACCGCCTCCAATGCGACAATACTTATATCTGATCGCTCTGGGAGGTTCCCATGTCTGAACGCATCAACGCCCGCCTGTCGCAACCCTTGGCTGAATTCGTGGATCGAATGGTTGGCGAGGCGGGCCTTTACGAAACGCCCAGCGAATACGTGCGCGACCTGATTCGCCGCGACATGGAACGGCGTGACGGTCAGTTGGTGCAGGACGCCATCCTCGCCGGTTACCGAGACTTGGCGGCGGGCCGCGTCTTTGCGTCCAGCGGCGACTTCATGGCCGACATGGCGGTGCTCGACCGCAAGGAAGCCGATGGCTGGCAATGACGGGCCATCACCCGCCACGTTCCTGCTGACCCGGAAGGCGGCGTTGGATTTGCGCCGCATCCACACGCGGTCACGCCGCGAATGGGGCGATGACGTTGCCGACCAATACCTCGCCGATCTGTACGCGGCCATGGGCGTTGCTGCCGCCAACCCGGAGAAGGGCCGCTGGCGGCAGTACCGTTCGGCTCCGTTTCTGATGGTTCCGGCGCGGCAGCACTTCGTGATCTACGACCTCGTGCCGCAAGGCATCGCGGTGCTGACGGTTCAACATCAGGTGCGCGACATCGCATCCCTGATCGCAGAACTGACCCCGGCCTTCCACACCGAAGTCGCGTGGCTGAAGCGGAAAGCCTGATGGCACCCGCTCATACCCGCTGCATTGCTATTCAACTGAATTTTGGTAGTTTCCATCCGGCCACGGGTCGCCGCGCGGCGACGATCAATGGATTTGTGGGTGGTTGGCCCGTGGGCGGGCAATCGATACCAAAACCCTCCCCAGCGAGCGTCATGGCGCGCGCCCGGCGTGCTCCGGCGACGGCGAATTCGGTGGTGGGCTGTGCGGCGTAGCGGCGCTTGCGGGCCTGTGGAAGATGGGCGACATAGCGCCAGGTGATGGTGGAAACTTTTCAATGCTCTTTTCCCCAGGACCCTGGAAAGTTTTGCACGCCGTTTTGCCTTAAACCCTTCGGGCGGCGGGAATCACCGTCCGCAGGCTACTCTATAAGGCGATGCTGGGGAGGCAAGCGTTAGGGATGGTTGCCAGGCCGCAGAAGCGGTGCGGGAAGCAACCGCCGCCGTGGCGAGCAAGCGGGTCGTTGTCTGGCAGATCGCCCAAAAAATGAAAGCACAGCACCTGACCAAGGCCCCAATGGCCGAGAAGATGCGCACCAGCCGGGGGCCCTGAACTGCTTGCTGGATGAGACCGACACCCGTCTGACCCTGACCACGCTCTCCCGTGCCGCCACAGCGCTGGAAATAGCCTGCGTGTCGGACTGACGTAAGCCAGGGTGGTCATCCAAGCCGCTCGTCATCACCCGGCGCGAGATGACAATGAACAGGTATCCTTCCCCCCTGCCCTCTTCCAGCTGAGCCCACCCGCCGCGGCGGTGTTCGTGACCCTGCTGGCCCGGATCCGGGCTCTGCGGGAGCTGAAGGCAGATCCCGTCCAGGCTGCTGGGCGTCGCCAAATGGGCACTGAGTGGGCGCTTTACGAGGTCGACCGCCACCATACCGGAAGACGTTCGCTTTAGCGGCTGCGCCCCGCCCGCCCCCCCGTAACAGACCAGAACGGAGCCCGCCATGCGCCCATCGATCACGACCCTACTGCTCATGCTGCTGCCGCTGGCCGCGCCCCCGGCCGCGGCGGACGAACAACCGGTAGCCGGGGCGATGGAGGTCGTTGCCGAGTTGTCCATCAACCCCGGCAATGTGGCGGTGACCCCCGAGGGCCGGGTCTTCGCTACCGTGCATCAGTTCCGCCGTGCCGGGGTCCAGCTCATCGAGGTGACCGCTTCGAACAGCTACCAACCCTGGCCGAACGCGGCCTGGAACGGCCCCTTTGGCTCGGGTCCGGACGTGCTGAACAGCGCCCTCGGCATCCAGGCTGACCGCCAGGGGCGCCTGTGGGTGCTCGACAACGGGCTGGGCAACCCGCCGCAGCCGCCCAAGCTGGTGGCCTTCTCGCTCGCCGACGGCCAGCCCGTCTGGCGCTATGACTTCACCCCGGAGACGGCGCCCCTCGGGAGCTTTTTGAACGATTTGGCGGTCGACGACCCACGCGGTTTCGTCTACATCGCGGACCCCGGCGGCAGCCATGAACCCGCGCTGGTGATCGTCGACCTGAACAACCGCGGCGCCCGCCGCTTCACCGCTTCACCGGCCCTGGGGGCGGAAGATGTGGACCTGGTGGTCGAGGGGCGAGTTGTCACGCGGCCGGACGCCGATGGCCAGCCCCAGCCGGTCCGCGTCGGGGTGAATCCCATCACCCTGTCCGCGGACGGCGAGACCCTCTACTTCGGCGCCTTGAATGGCAAGACCTGGTATCAGGTCCCCGCACGCCTGCTGCGCAGCGGGGCGGATGACGCGACCATCGCGGCGGCCATCACCAAGGCTGGAGATAAGCCTGTCTCGGATGGGGCCGCCACGGACGCCGCGGGCCAGCACTATTTCACCGATCTGAATCACAACGCCATCACCGTCCTACACCCGGACGGCCGGCTCGAGACCCTGACCCAGGACGACGACTGGCTGCGGTGGCCGGACGCGTTGCGCCTGGCAGATTCCGGGTGGCTCTACATCGCCGTGAACCAACTCCACCGCGCCCCACCCCTGAATAACGGGGTCGATTACGGTCAGCCCCCGTACCGGATCCTGCGTGTCCTCAGCTTCGCGGAGGCTGGCCAGGAGTGAGCCCGGCAAGGCTCGACCCTATCCCCAAGAATCCTTGGTGATTTCTCCGGAAACTTATACCAATGGGGGCGAGATTTAGTGCCTAATGGCAACTCGAGCCCAGCCTGATGAACTGACAACAAGTTAGCTGGTATTGGATGGTCAAATGGTGGCGGATGGCTGACCAGGTGCCGACTGGCCTCCCGAGCTGGTGAGCACCGGTGCGGGGTACTGCGGGTCAAGCGCCCAGCAGGCGGCGAACAAGCACGGATTGCATGTCACGGCGCCCGTCCGCAATCAGGTAAATGATGACTTGGCTGCCGGTGACACGGTAGATCACGCGGTACGGCTTGAAGAAGGTCTGGCGGTACTCTTTGATACCGAGACCGACCAGTTCCTTCGGATAGCTACCGCGTTCCGGGCATCGCGATAGGCTCTCCACAACGTCCATCAACTCATCCAACACATAGTTGAATCCCCTCCGAAAACCCCCTTCCCTGCAGTCTGACCCAACCAGTGCAGGTGCAGGGGACATTCAAGTCCACGCACGGGTGGACGGGATGATTTCGGAATCCGGAAGGGGA
>JAGVUH010000690.1 GCA_019136395.1 Gammaproteobacteria bacterium | reverse complement strand
CGGGCCCCAGGTCGTCTGCCGGCTCTCCGGCGAGCATCTCATCGCGGTGGCGCAGCGCGCCCTGGGCCAGCGGACCCCATCGGGCCAGCCCCTCAAGGCCCGGGACCTGGCGCCTCATTACCTGGTCCAGTCCCAGGGTCAGACGCGGGTGGCCGGACGCCAGACTCAGGTCATGGCCGTCATTCCCGGGGACGACCTGCGCTATGGCTATCGCTTCTATCTCGACACCGAGACCGGTCTGCCCCTGAAGATGGACCTGCTCGATGCCGACAGCGCGATCATCGAGCAGATCATGTTCACCTCCCTGACACTTGAGCCATCCGCTCCCAGGCCGGTGTCCCCCGCTCCCGCTCCCCTTTCACCCCCATCCGCGGCTGGAGACTCTTCCGATGCGACCAGGGGTGCCCCCCCTGAAGCAGCCCCGGTCGCCGCCGATCCTCCCGCCCCCAGCACCAACCACCCTGAGGCCACCATTAACCCAGCCGTGACGGCCTGGACCTTTCGGGGCCTTCCCCCCGGGTTCAACCTGGCGGTGACCGAGCGTATTCCGGACGCCACCGGCAACCCGATGGAGCACTTCATCATTTCCGACGGATTGGCCACCATCTCGGTGTACGTGGAGTCCGCGGCCCAGGAGGGCCTCAACGGCGCCTCGCGTATCGGCGCCATCCATGCCCAGGGCGGCAGGATCGCGGGCCACCAGGTGACCGTGGTCGGTGAGGCCCCTGCGCGGACGGTCGCCGCCGTGCTGTCCGCCTTGCACCGGCAGCCGGAGGGCGGGGGATGATCGAAGAAACAGGCCAGGTCGTCGCCCTGCGCGGTGCATTGGCGGAGGTGCTCTGTCATCGCCGGAGCGCCTGTGGCGGTTGCGCGGCCAATGGCGCTTGCGGTACCTCCCTGATGGAGCGGTGGCTTGGTCAGCGTCCCCTGCGCCTCCTGGCCGCCAATGCCATCGGCGCCCGGCCAGGGGAACCGGTGGTGATCGGGCTCCCCGCCGCGACCTTGCCGCTGGCGGCCGCCGTCCTCTACCTGTTGCCGTTGCTGACCCTGTTCCTCGGCGTGTGGGCCGGTGGCTGGTGGGGTGGGCTGAACACCACCACTGGCATGGATGGACCGGCCCTGATCGGTGGCATGGCGGGCCTGGGCCTCGGCTTATGGCTGTCCGCCCGCTTCAACGCCCGGCACGCCCAGGACCCCCGTTTTCAGGCCATCATCCTGCGCCGGGCCTGCGCCGATCCGCTGACGGTCCCACTCACCCGGGCAGGCGTGAACCCGGCTAGCGATGACCGTTGAGATCGCAACCTCACCGGATAAGCATCCTCTTCCCCCCTGTTTCTGGAGACGTCATGAAAAGTTACCCCTTACCCCTGGCGGGACTCCTGGTGGGCCTGCTGGCCCTCCTGGCCCCTCTTGGCCTCAGCGCCAGCGCCCTGCCGGAGTTCACGGCCCTGGTGGAAAAGGCCGGTCCGGCGGTGGTGAATATCAGCACCCGCCAATCCCAGACCCAGGGTACCGCGGCCCCGCCCCATGGCCAGATGATCCCGGATCTGCCGGAGGATAGCCCGCTGCATGATTTCTTCCGCCGCTTCTTTGGCGAACAGGGGGGGGATGACATGCTGCCGGATGACGATATCCAGTCCAAGTCCCTAGGCTCCGGTTTCCTCATCTCCAACGATGGTTACGTCATGACCAACGCCCACGTGGTGGATGGCGCCGACGAGATCATTGTCCGCACCAACGACCGTCGGGAGTTCGTCGCGACCGTGATTGGCGCCGATAAGCGCAGCGACATCGCCCTGATCAAGGTCGATGCCAATGCCCTGCCCACGGTCAAGATTGGCTCCGCCAAGGACCTGAAGGTCGGTGAATGGGTCCTGGCCATTGGTTCCCCCTTCGGCTTCGATCACTCCGCCACCGCCGGCATCGTCAGCGCCAAGGGGCGCAGCCTGCCGACCGAGAACTATGTCCCCTTCATCCAGACCGACGTCGCCATCAACCCCGGCAATTCCGGCGGACCCCTGTTCAACCTGGACGGCGAGGTGGTGGGGGTCAACTCCCAGATCTACAGCCGGACCGGCGGCTTCATGGGGCTGTCCTTCGCCATTCCCATCGATGTCGCCATGGACGTGGCCGACCAGCTCAAACGCACCGGCCGGGTCACCCGCGGCTGGTTGGGGGTGCTCATTCAGGACGTGACCCGTGACCTGGCGGAGACCTTCCGCATGCCGCAACCCATGGGCGCCTTGGTCGCCCAGGTCGTGCCCAATGGTCCCGCCGCCACCTCCGGCCTCCAGCCCGGTGACGTCATCCTCGATTTCAACGGCACACCAATCCACGAGTCCAGCGCCCTGCCGCCTATGGTCGGCGTCCATCCGGTGGGCCAGTCGGCGAAGGTCACCGTCCTGCGCCGGGGCGAGACCCGCGTCATCGAGCTCATGATCGGCGAACTTCCCGAGGATACGGAGGTTACCGACAAGGGTGATGCCCAGGAGCGGCCCAACAAGCCCAACCGCATCGGCCTTATCGTCGAGGATCTCAGTGACGAGGATCGCGACCAACTCGGGGTGGGGAAAAGCGGGGTCTTCGTCGCCAAGGTCGAGAAGGGACCCGCCGAGCGCGCTGGCATCCGCGTGGGCGATATCCTGCTGATGGTCGATAACAAGGAGGTGGAAAACGCCGCCAAGCTGCGTGAGTTGCTGGATGCCATCGAGCCCGGACGTTCCGTCGCCGCCCTGATCCAGCGCAACGAGGGGCGCATCTTCGTCGCCGTGCGCCTGCCCAAGGATTGAGGGACCACCCTGCGGCGGTTCCGCCCCGCGGCGGGCCATGACCCGGACCGGGCCCGCCCGGTCCGGTTCTGCTATGATGCGCCGCTCCTCCTTGGCGCCGGCGCGTGGCCCCCTTCGCGCTGCCCTGACTCCAAGGCCCCACCGCCCAGCCTGACGGACATCGATGGCCGATCTGAGTCACATCCGCAACTTTTCCATCATCGCCCACATCGATCACGGCAAATCGACCATCGCCGACCGCTTTATCCAGCTTGCCGGCACGCTCAGCGATCGGGAGATGTCGGCCCAGGTGCTGGACTCCATGGACATCGAGAGGGAGCGGGGAATCACCATCAAGGCCCAGAGCGTGACTCTGGACTACAGGGCCTCGGATGGCGAGACCTATCAGCTCAACTTCATCGATACCCCGGGGCACGTGGACTTTTCCTACGAGGTCTCGCGGTCCCTCGCCGCCTGCGAGGGGGCCCTGCTGGTGGTGGATGCCGCCCAGGGGGTCGAGGCCCAGAGCGTGGCCAACTGCTACACCGCCATCGAGCAGGGCCTGGAGGTCCTGCCGGTCCTGAACAAGATCGACCTGCCCTCGGCGGAGCCGGAGCGGGTGATCAACCAGATCGAGGAGATCATCGGCCTGGAGGCCAAGGATGCCCTCAAGGTCAGCGCCAAGACCGGCCTGGGCATCCCTGAATTGCTGGACACCCTGGTGAAACGCATCCCGCCGCCCCAGGGCGACCCCGAGGCCCCGCTCCAGGCCCTGATCATCGACTCCTGGTTCGACTCCTACGTCGGGGTGGTCTCCCTGGTCAGGGTGGTCAACCTACTCGGCGGACAGTATCGGCGTCTTCACCCCCAAGAAGCTGGAGCGCAAGACCCTGGGTACCGGCGAGGTCGGCTTCCTGGTGGCGGGGATCAAGGAGATCGACGGCGCCCCGGTGGGGGACACCGTCACCCTGGCGGACCGCCCGGCGGAACAGGCCCTGCCAGGCTTCAAGGAGATGCAGCCCCGGGTCTTCGCCGGCCTTTATCCGGTGGACTCGGACGCCTATGAGGAACTGCGCGATGCCCTGCGCAAGCTGCGCCTCAACGACGCCGCCCTCTTCTACGAGCCGGAGGTCTCCCAGGCCCTGGGCTTCGGCTTCCGCTGCGGCTTCTTGGGCATGCTGCACATGGAGATCGTCCAGGAACGCCTGGAGCGGGAATACGACCTCGATCTCATCACCACCGCCCCCACCGTGGTCTACGAGGTCCTGCTCACCAATGGCGAGGTGGTCAAGGTAGACAACCCCGCCGACCTGCCGGAGCCGGCGGTGCTGCGGGAGATCCGCGAGCCCATCATCGAGGCCCACATCCTCACGCCCCAGGACATGCTCGGCGGGGTCATGACCCTGTGCATCGAGAAGCGCGGGGTACAGAAGAACATCCTCTACCTGGGCGGCCAGATTCAGGCGACCTTTGAGCTACCCTTGAGCGAGGTGGTGCTGGACTTCTTCGACCGCCTCAAGTCGGTGAGCCGCGGCTACGCCTCCTTCGAGTACGAGTTCAAGCGTTTCCAGGCGGCGGACCTGGTCAAGCTCGACGTCCTCATCAACGGCGACAAGGTCGACGCCCTGTCCACCATCGTCCACCGCGACAGCGCCTCCAGCCGGGGGCATGACCTCACGGTGCGCATGAAGGACCTGATTCCGCGTCAGATGTTCGAGGTCGCCATCCAGGCCGCCATCGGCAGCAAGATCATCGCCCGCACCACGGTCAAGGCCTTGCGCAAGAACGTGCTGGCCAAGTGTTATGGCGGCGACATCACCCGCAAGCGCAAGCTGCTGGAAAAGCAGAAGGCCGGTAAGCGCCGCATGAAACAGGTCGGGCGGGTGGAGATCCCCCAGGAGGCCTTCCTGGCCGTGCTTCAGGTCGGCAAGGATAATTAACCTCTTATCCCACCTTCTTGACTGACTACTTGACCTCTTGACTTCTTGACTTATTGACTGCTTACCTTCTTGTCCTTTGATCCACTTTCTCCAAAAAGCTTGGTATCCGGCTCATGAATTTTGATTTTCCGGCCTTTCTCGTCCTGGCCACGGTCCTGACCGGGGGCATCTGGCTCCTCGATGCCCTGCTCTTCGCCCCCCGCCGCCAGCGGCTGGCGGCGGAGGCGACCCTAGGGGGTGGGCCAGAGGGGCAGGTCCGCGCCCGGGCGCGGGTCAAGGAACCCGTCCTGGTGGAGTATGCCCGTTCCTTCTTCCCGGTCATCCTCATCGTCCTGCTGTTGCGGTCCTTTCTGGTGGAACCCTTCCGCATCCCCTCCGGGTCCATGATGCCGACCCTGCTGGTGGGGGATTTCATCCTGGTCAACAAGTTCGCCTATGGCCTGCGCTGGCCCGTCCTCAACAGCAAATTTCTCGACCTGGGGGCACCCCAGCGGGGTGACGTGGCGGTGTTTCGTTTCCCCCTGGACCCAGGGACCGACTACATCAAGCGCATCGTGGGCGTGCCCGGGGATGAGATCGCCTATCGCAACAAGACCCTCTACGTGAACGGGCAGGCCGTGCCCCAGACGCCGGATGGCATATACACCGGCGTGGGCGCCGGGGCCGGCATGACCGGGGCGCGCATCGCCGACGAGAGACTGGGGGAGGTGGAGCATCGCATCCTCACCCACCCCCGGGCACCGGACCTGGCGCCGGGCTGCTATGAACTGCTCAAGGGCCCGGTCAAGGTCCCGGCGGGCACTTATTTCGCCATGGGCGATAATCGTGACAACAGCAACGACAGCCGTTGTTGGGGCTTGGTGCCGGAGGCCAACCTGGTCGGTAAGGCCTTCGCCATCTGGATGAACTGGGATGGCCAGCGCGAGGGCTTCCCCATCGACTGGAGCCGGCTGGGCACCCTGATCAAATAGGTCAACCCCCGCGGAGGATGCGTCATGACTCACTCCCCTCGTCCTGCCTGCCAAGGTTTCGGTGTCATCAGCACCCTGATCCTGATCGCGCTGATCGCCGGGGCGGCCACCGCCGCCTTCAAGCTGGGTCCTCATTACCTCCAGTTCTGGACCGTGCGCTCGGTCATGGAAGACATCTCCCGGGATCCCGCCACCGCGGCCATGGGCCCCCAAGGGGTCATCCAGTCCGTGGAAAAGAAGCTCTACATCAATGACGTCCGTTCCGTGAGCCGCGACAACTTCACCCTGGAGAAGGCCCAGGTTGGCCGCGAACTGAGCGTGCATTACGAGGTGCGCGAACACCTTTTCGGCAACCTGGATGCGGTGCTGGTCTTCAGCCATCTGAGCCTCATACCCTGAGCGTGGTCCGCGATCCGCAACTCCTGGCGCGCGTGCTTGGCCACTCCTTCGCCCACCCGGAGCTGCTCAAGCAGGCCTTGACCCATCGCAGCGCCTCCGGACCCAGTAACGAGCGGCTGGAGTTCCTCGGGGACGCCCTCCTGGGCTTCGTCATCGCCGAGGCCCTGTGGGAGCGCCTGCCCAACGCCGACGAGGGTGATCTCAGCCGCACCCGCGCCACCCTGGTGAAGAAGGAGGCCCTGGCCCAACTGGCCCGTCAGCTCAAGTTGGGGGACTATCTGATCCTGGGGGCGGGGGAGGCGCGTACCGGCGCCCAGGGTCGGGATTCGATTCTCGAGGACACCCTGGAGGCCATCTTTGGCGCCGTCTATCTCGATGCCGGCTTCGCCGCAGCCAAGCAACTGATCTTAAGCCAGTTCACCGAGCCCCTGACCGCGGCCGTCAGCCAGGGACAGCTCAAGGACCCCAAGACCCGTCTCCAGGAGGCCCTGCAGGCCAGGCGTCGACCCTTGCCGGTCTATGAGATTCTCGATATCGCGGGCAGCCAGCATGAACAATTCTTCCAGGTCGCCTGCTCCCTCGCGGATCAGGGGCTGAGCACCCAAGGCACCGGCACCAGCCGGCGCCGCGCCGAACAGGCCGCGGCGGAACTGATGCTGGAGATGATCGCTAATGACCCCTGAACCAAACCGCTGTGGGCTGGTCGCCATCATCGGCCGTCCCAACGTCGGCAAATCGACCCTGCTGAACCGCATCCTGGGCCTCAAGCTGGCCATCACCTCCCACAAGGCCCAGACCACGCGGCACGCCATCCTCGGCATCGAGACCACCCCAAGTGGTCAGGCGATCTTCGTCGACACCCCCGGCCTCCATCAGCGCGGGGAAGGGGCCTTGAATCGCTACCTCAACCGCACGGCCAAGGCGGTGCTCGCCGACGTGGACCTGGCGCTGCTCCTGGTGGAGGCCGGGCGCTTCACCCGCGAGGACGAGCAGGCCCTGAGCATCCTAGCCGAGAGCGGGGTGCCGGTGATCGCCGTGGTCAACAAGATTGACCTCCTCGACCAGAAGGACCGGCTCCTGCCCTATCTCCAGGCCCTGGGGGCCCGCCACAATTTTCTGCACCTGGTCCCGGTATCGGCCAAGCGCGGCGACCAGATCGATAAGTTGCTGGAACGGGTCATCGCCGCCCTCCCGGAGGGCGAGAACATCTACCCCGAGGACCAGTTCACCGACCGCTCCGAGCGCTTCCTGGCCGCTGAGTTGGTGCGGGAGCAGATCACCCAACGCTATGGTCAGGAATTGCCCTACAAGACCACGGTGGAGATCGAGCGCTTCGTCGCCGAGCCCACCGGTCGCTACCGCATCCATGCCCTGGTCTGGGTCGAGCGGGACAGTCAGAAGGCCATCCTCATCGGCCACCGCGGTGAGGCCCTCAAGGCCGCCGCCACCCAGGCCCGGCTGGAGATGCAGAAGCTCTTCGGTTGCCCTGTGCACCTGGAGGTCTGGGTCAAGGTCAAAAAGAGCTGGTCCAGCGACGAGGCGGCCCTGGCCAGCCTCGGCTATGGGGATGCCTGATCTCGCGGGCACGGCTAGCGGACGGCTCAGGTCATCGCCTGGCGCTGCTCTGGACAGAGGCCCTGGGTGGTCGGTCAATTGCCTGACGCTGGTTAGCCGTGGTCGCCATACCCCGTGAGCCGTTGCAGCGCTGCTTCGTCCTCCACCGGCGCGACTATGGCAATACCAGCCTGCTCCTCGACCTCTTCAGCGCCGAGACGGGGCGGTTGCCGGTCCTGGCCAAGGGGGCCAAGCGGGGTCGCGCCGCCCAGGGCGCCATCCTTCAGCCCTTCCACCCCCTCTGGGC
>JAGVUH010000139.1 GCA_019136395.1 Gammaproteobacteria bacterium | reverse complement strand
CCCTTCGCCGCCGACTTCGCCGCCCTGCGCGGGGATCTGGCCCTGGCGGGGGGGCGCGTCGCCGAGGCCCGCGCGGACTACGAACGGGCCATCGCCCAGGGCGCCGCCAACACCGCCCTGTTGCGCTTGAAGCTCGAAAACCTGCCTCCCGCCGGCTGACCGGCGCCTGGTACCACGACGATTCCGGGGAAAGGCCCATGAGATTCACGCCGCGTCTCGCGCCCGTCCTGCTCGGTCTCCTGGCCCTGGGTCTGGGCCTGGGTCTGAGCGGGTGCAGCTACATCCCCTGGCTGGCGGGGGAAAAGGATCCCCGTCCACCCACGGAACTGACCCCGGTGGCCGCGGAACGGGGTCTGACCACCCTCTGGTCGATCAATACGGGTAAGGGCACGGACGGCCGGCGCCTGAGCCTGGTCCCCGCCCACCAGAATGGCCAACTCTTCGTCGCCGATGCCCGGGGCCTGGTCACCGCCATCAACGCCAGCGATGGCCGGGTGCTGTGGCAGCGCGACACGGGGCTGCCCCTGAGCGGCGGTCCGGAGGTGGCCGGCACGCGTCTGGTGGTGGGTACGACCAATGGCGAACTGCTCGCCCTCGCGGTCGCGGATGGCGCTGAGCTGTGGCGGGCGCAGGTGGGCAGCGAGATCCTCTCGATCCCCCGCGTTGCCTCCCTCCCCGGCGGAGAGCAGGTGATCCTCCATACCCTTAACGACAGTATCTTCGGCTTCAACGCGGCTAGCGGCGAGCAGTTGTGGCACTACGACTTCCAGGCGCCGATCCTGACCTTGCGCGGCAGCAGCACCCCGCTGATCCTGGGCGACTATGCCCTGGTCGGGGTCTCCGGGGGGCGCCTGGCCAAGGTGGAACTGGCCAGCGGCCTGCCGGAGTGGATCACCACCGTGACCCCGCCACGGGGGCGCTCGGAACTGGAGCGGATCGCCGATCTCAACGCCACGCCGGTGGTGGCGGGGCAGACGATCTACGTGGCCGCCTACAACGGTGATCTGGCGGCCCTGGACCTGACCAGCGGTGCCGTCCTCTGGCGGCGCGCCCTCTCCTCCTATGTCTACGTGACCGATGCCGATGACCTCGTCTGGGCCGCCAAGCCCGACGATGGCGCCGGCCTGTGGAAGCAGGAGTCCCTGCGCTATCGCATCCTATCCGCCCCGGCCGTGGTGGGGAACACGGTCCTGGTCGGCGACCTGGAGGGCTATGTCCACCTCCTGGCTCGCGGCGATGGCCGTCTCCAGGGCCGGACGCGGCTGGCCAAGGGCGCCATTCAGGCGCCCCCCCTGGTCATAGGCGGGCGGATCATCGTGCTGGGGGGGGACGGGACCCTTTCCGCCTCGACCCTGGGGACAGCAATCCCGGATTCTGCGGCCCCGGGTTCCGCGACGCTGGGTCCCACGACCCCAGGTCCCACGGCTTCCCCGAACCTGGGCCCCGCCGGTACCCCGACTCCGCGATGACGTCGGTGCCTCAGGTATCATCCCAGGTGGCACAACCGGCCTCGACCAAGGCCTGACAGCCGTAAGGCGGGGCGGGATCACCCTCTTCACCTGCCGTTCTTGAGCCTTCCAGGTCGGGCCTCTTCCATAACCAGCGGAGTTCCTGATGCCTGGCCAGGGATGAATGCCATCAGGCCCCGGGTTTTGGTGCGTCCTTATTGAACTGACAAGCGCTGAGCCGCCTTCACCCGCTGGCTGGCGGTTGTTACTTGGGACGCCCATAATGACCAGACCAACCGACCTACTCAGCCACCCCCTTTCCTCCGCCGCGCCTGAGGCGCGGCCCTTGCTTGACCTCTCAGGCCACCCATGCTCCCCGTCCTCACCCTCGTCGGCCGGCCCAATGTCGGCAAATCCACCCTCTTCAATCGCCTGACCCGCACCCGGGATGCCCTGGTCGCCGACTTTCCGGGCCTGACCCGTGATCGCCAGTATGGCGTCGGCCGTATCGGGCCCGGCGCCTATATCGTCGTCGATACCGGTGGCCTGAGCGGGGCGGCGGACGGGGTCGAGAGCCTGATGGAGCGCCAGGTGGCCCTGGCGATCGAGGAGGCTGACCAACTGCTGTTTATGGTTGACGCCCGCGAGGGGTGCAGTGGCGCCGATCTGGATATCGCCGCCCGGCTGCGTCGCACGGGCAAGCCGGTGACCCTGGTCATCAACAAGACTGACCGCCTGGACCCGGAACTGGCCAGCGCCGATTTTCACCAGTTGGGCCTGGGGGAACCGGTGGCCATTGCCGCCGTCCAGGGTCGTGGCGTCTCCAGTCTGATGAACCGGGTCTTCGCCCGACTGGCGGAGGCCGGGGTGGTGGCGGGTGAGGCAATCGGCACCCTGCCTACCGTGCCGTCGGAAGCGGCGCCTGGTGTCAGTGCTGACCAGGCGGCGGATGAAAAAGCGGCGAAGGAGGAAGCAGCCAAGGAGGAAATGGCGGAGGCCAGATCGCTACCCACCCAGGCCGGAGGCAGGATGGCGGAAGTCGCCGAGGGGGCTGGGGCCGAGGCGGACTATTTCGTCACCCCGGCGGAGGGGAGCGAGGAGGCCCCGGGGGCGCGGCCCGTACCCACGCCGCCGGTGGTCGAGGCCCTGGGTGAGGGGGGGATCAAGGTGGCCGTCGTGGGTCGGCCCAACGTGGGTAAGTCCACGCTTATCAACCGCCTCTTGGGCGAGGACCGGCTGGTGGCCTTCGACCAGCCGGGCACCACCCGCGACAGCATCTTCATCCCCTTCAGCCGCGCCGGCAAGGACTATACCCTCATCGATACGGCGGGCATGCGCCGCCGGGCACGGGTGCAGGACGTCATCGAGAAATTCAGCGCCATCAAGACGCTTCAGGCCATCGAGGCCTGCCACGTGGTGATCCTGGTCCTGGATGCCCGCCAGGGAATCGGCGAGCAGGATGCCACCCTGGCCAGCCATGTGGTGGAGAGCGGCCGCTCGCTGGTGGTCGCCATCAACAAGTGGGATGGCCTGACCAAGGAGGAACGCGACGCCATCCGCGAGGGCTTGCAGCGCAAGCTAGCCTTCCTCGACTTCGCCGCCGTGCACTTCATCTCCGCCTTGCATGGCAGCGGCGTCGGCCTGCTCCTGGACGAGGTGGATCGGGCCTATGCCAATGCCGTGCGTCACCTGTCCACCCCGGAACTCACCCGCCTGCTCCAGGATCTGGTCCAGGAACACCAGCCCCCCCTGGTGAACGGTCGCCGCATCAAACTGCGCTATGCCCACCAGGGTGGACGCAATCCGCCCATCATCGTCATCCATGGCAACCAGACCGCGGAGGTGCCGGAGAGTTACCGCCGCTATCTGGTCAATCGGTTTCGCAAACTCCTCAAATTGGAGGGGACCCCGCTGCGTCTCGAATTGCGCACCGGTGAAAACCCCTACGAGGGCCGCCGCAATCCCCTAACCCCCCGTCAGCTCAAACAGCGCCAGCGCCTGAAGGACTTTGTCCGGCGCAAGGGCTGATGTTCAAGTCAGGACCTCACCAGAGGCGAGAGACCCTTATCATGATCCGCTACCTGCCACTCTTGTTCTTGTTGCTAGCGCAAACCCCGTTTGCCGCAGAGCCGTTCCAGACCTATGCCAATCCCCGTTTCAACTACTCGATCGAGTATCCCTCCCGCCTCCTCATCCCGCGCGGCGATGCGCCCAAGGGCGATGGTCAGATCTTTGCGTCCGAGGATCTTCAGGCGCAGATGATCATTTATGGCACGCCCAATGTCGCGGAGCAGAGCATCAAGGATCTCTTTCAGCAAGAGGCGCGGGATGTCATCACCCCCAAGATCAGCAAGCGTGTCACCTACAAACGGCAAAAGGACAACTGGTTTGTCATCTCCGGCTATATTGGCCCCAAGATTTTTTACCAGAAGACCTTCCTCTCCAATGACATGTTCAAGACCTTCTATATCGAGTATCCCGAGGACCAACGGGGCATCTACGACCCGATCCTGAGTCGGCTGGGAAAATCCTTCAAAGGGTGAGAAAGCTATCCGGGTGACGGCGGGGTTTCTTCAGCGCAACACCGCGAAGCCCCGCCGTCCAGGCCATTACTTTATGTGTCGACATCCGCCAGGCCTTGGGCCATCAGCCGCCCACGCGCTGTAAATAATTGGCCTTGAAACTGTTGCGGTCGGTCTTGTCCTTGGGATCCAGACCCTGGCTGAGCATCTTCTGTTTCATCCAGCCGGGTATCGCGCCCTTGACGTAGACATTAGCGGTATTTTCCGGGTCGACATAGTAGGCGCCCTGGGGGGTGGGGGCGGCGGCGACCGCGGGTTCCTGCGCCTTTTGACGCCGGGTGGAGGAGCGGCGCCTTTTCGCGGTCAGGAGAGGGACGATATCGTCGAGGGTATAACCACGCTCGGCGATCATGTCCTTGATCACCTCCGCCAGGTCCTGTCTGGCCTGCTCCTTGGCCTGATTCAGGGCCTGCAGGGCATTGACGCGTTGTTGTTCGATTGCCGCAAGATGCTGCTGAATTTCCGCCGGGCTCATGCGTTCAAATTCCACGGATGCCTCCAATCAAGGTGAATGGGTAAAAATAACTTGAACATCATAGCAACTTGATTGGCGGTTTGTGAACTGGGTTTTGTAATGGCCGTCAGGTATAACAAAAGCGCGGTGAAAGAAGATGGCCTTGATCTTATTGAGTGGCGATCAGTTTATGGGCACGGTGAGGAACGGCGATTATTCCAGGGCCAATACCCTGGCCTGACCCAACGGCGAGAGCGGACGGAAAGATCAGATTGCGAAGCGCATTGGCGGTGAGCAAACGGGCCAATATTGGTAAAGGCATGGCCCGTTGGCTGGACAAGTCACCAGTGGCAACCACTCACTGCGATGAGGGGGACGGCTACCCCCTGGATAACGAAAGGCTTCGCTGATCTTTTCCGCTAACTGTCATGGGGGGGCAGTCACCCCTGAGGATGGAGGACCCTGTGAATGTCTTCCACGCCAATCGAAAACACAACCGCTGATGTACGGCTAGGAAGTGCCCTCAATCCGTGCCGTCAGATTGCCCCGACCCAGGCGGGCAGCGATCAGCTCGCCAACCGCCACCTGGGAGGCGTCGCGGATCAGTTCCCCGGTATCGCCGCGCCGCAGGATGGCATAGCCGCGGGCCAGGGTGCCGAGGGGACTCAGGGCGTCGAGGGTCAGGGCCAGGCCAGCCAGGTGCTCGCGCCGGATGGCGAGCTGACGCGACGGGGCCTGGCGCAGACGGTCGTCAAGGGCGGTCAGGCGTTGCCGCAGGACGGCCAGGCGGGTGACCGGATTCAGGTGCAGCAGGCGCGACCCGGCCTGATCCCGGCGTCGGTGCAGGCCATCCAGCAGCAGGCGCGACCCGGCCTGATCCCGGCGTCGGTGCAGGCCATCCAGGCGCCGCCGCAGGGCTTCGCCCAGGCGCCGCTCCAGATCGTCCGTGCGTTGCTGGCGACGCTCCAGTTCCGCCAGGGGGTGCTGCCGGTGCAAGCGGTGCGTGGCGGTCTGGCAGCGGTAGCACAGGCCCTCCAGGTAGCGGCCCTGGGCCTGGCGTAGGCGTTGATCCAGGGCGGCCAGGCGCTGCTGGAGATGGGGCACGGAGGGGCTGACCAGTTCCGCCGCCGCCGAGGGCGTGGCCCCGCGCTGGTCCGCCGCCAGGTCGGCGAGGGTGAAGTCGATCTCATGACCGATGCCGGTGACCACCGGGATGGCGGAGGCACGGATTGCCCGGGCCAGGGTCTCGTCATTGAAGGCCTGCAAGTCCTCCAGGGAGCCGCCGCCGCGGGCGAGGATGAGGACATCGCACTCGGCCCGGCGGTTGGCCAGGGCCAGCATCGCCAGCAGTTCCGCGGTGGCCCCCTCGCCCTGGACCTGGGCGGGGTAGATCACCAGGGGCAGGGCCGGAAACCGCCGGCCGAAGACGCTGATCAGGTCCCGTACCGCGGCGCCGGTGGGGGA
>JAGVUH010000637.1 GCA_019136395.1 Gammaproteobacteria bacterium | reverse complement strand
GCTTGAGGGCCACGACCCGCCCCTTGGTCCAGCCGGCGCCCCGCCGCTTGCGTTCCCGGGGCTCGAACAGCACCTGCCCCGAACCGACCAGGGTCAGCTCCCAGACCAGGCTCAATTCGCCCTCCGTGGCGGCCTTGCCGGACGCGGCCGGGCCAGCCGTCGGGGCGGCGATCTCCCGCAACACGCGCAGGGTCCGCTCCCAGGTCTCCTCTGGCTGGCGCAGATTGGTCAGGGGCTTGGTCGCGAGGGCCTCGACACACCCAAAGCGCGTCGGATCGCCCCAGGCGTTGAGCAGCAGCGCCGCCTCCCGCGCGTACCAGAGATAACCGCCCTGGGTCGCGGCCCGCTGATGGCGGCGCAGACGCTCCAGCCGCTCCTTGGTCGGCTTCCCCCCCATCCAGTGGGTGCAGAGCCCCTGAATCAGCTCCACCCAGGGGTTGTGGGCAAAGCGCAACGCCAGATAGGGATGGGCCTCCTGATAGCCCTGCCCCTCCTGGATCACCTGGACCGCCAGGCCCAGGATCTCGAAGGCGGATTGAAAGGGGTCGTTGAACAGGGGCCGGCGACTGGCCTCCAGCAGGGTACGGATCTGGGCGGTCGCGGCCGGTGAGCCCTCCCGCAGCAAGGCGAGGAGATGACAGACGCCCTCCAGTCGGGGGAGATGAATGCTCCGCTTGCGTTCCCGCTTCTTGAGCAGGGCCACCGCCTCCTGAAAATGGCCCATGGCGGCGACATCCTCACCACGCATGAAGGCCTGGATGCCCAGGCCGATCGGGCCCGACAAGCCACCCGGCACCGTCGAGCTGGGCAGCTCGGCGAAGGCACCGCGCATCAGCCGCCGCTGGAAGAGGGCCTGGGCCAGGAGGGGGCTGGCCGATGGCCGGTCTTTGAACAGGGCCTCGAACCGCTCGTAGTTGGCCCGCTGATCGGCGAGCTGGATTTCGCCCTCCTCCAGCAGCGGCTCCAGGGCCATGAACTGGATCTCGGGCAGGGCCTGGTCCAACCCCTCCCCGTAGATCCGCCGCAGGTCCGCCGCGAACTGGGGCGTGGCCTGGAGGTAATCCGGCTGGTTCAGACCCAGCAACCGGAACAGGGCCGCCCCGTCGCCAAGCAGCATGGCGAAGCGCACCTCGCGCAGAAAACGGCGCTGGCTCTCCCGGTCCACCATGCCATACTCGTTGCGCCGGTAAGGCAGGACCCGGCCCACGGCCTGGATGATCGGTTCCAGCAGGCCCGCTTCCCGCGCCTCCGCGGTCAGGGGCTCCACCAGGCTGGGATGGCAACGGATACTGGCATGCTCCTCGACCCAGACCCCGGCCTTGAGTAGGCGCGAGCTCATCTCGGTGTTGATCGAGTTGTACATCACCCGCCCCTGGTCATCCTTCCAGCCCAGTTCCTTCATCACCATCTTCAGGTTGGTAAGGTAGATGACCTCGCCATGGACGGCGGTCACCTGCACCAACTGGCGCAGCGCGGGAGACAGGGCCTGATAGGCCGCGAGTGGTTGCGGGGCTGGGGGCATGGCGGAGGAAACCGGGACAGGTCTGGCAGCGATAAGGGATTATACCCGCTGGAAATCAAATTTCGGATCAACCCGGCTGGCAAGCTATTGTCCCTTATCCTGGACTGAACGAACATAACCGGCAAAACGATCGCATGGCTAACCGCACTCCTGAACTGAAAAGAGATTCCTCATGCACAGCTACCAAGACGATGTCGTGGCCTGGGCGAACGAGCAGGCACATCTGTTACGCAGCAAGCGCTTCGATCTACTGGACCTGGACCACTTGGCCGAGGAGATAGACGACGTGGGTAAAAGTGAACAGCGGGAACTGGCCTCCCGGCTGGCGGTCCTCCTGGCCCATCTCCTCAAGTGGCAGTATCAACCCGAGCGGCGCGGCGCGAGTTGGGAAAGCACCCTCAGGGAGCAACGTCGCACCGTTGCCCGCCGGCTGCGCAAAACCCCCAGTCTGCGAACCTGCCTTGATGATCCTGACTGGTTGGAGGACGTCTGGCTAGATGCCCGCATGGCCGCGAGCCAGGAGACAGGGATCGAATTTGACCACTTCCCGGCCGCCTGTCCCTGGACCTGTTCATCCCTGCTGGAGGATAACTCACCCCCGGGCGATGCCTGATTTTCTGACCAAAAAATGGGTTTGTTTCGCAAAATGCCCTTTTTGCAACCGCCAAGATCCACCGCAAAAGACGTCGGGGTACTGGCATGCGCCCCTTCGCAACCACCGCCTTATGGACGATCCCACCTACGCCACCGTTACGCCGGCCGCCCCCCGAATGGATGCTGACAAATAAGATAAGGCAAGCTGGCACTGGCTGAGCAGCTTGGCCGATGATCCCAGTGAAAAGAACTTGGAAATCAACAGAGAACAAGTGACCGATGAGACTGGCACCCGAGCAGATTGCAAGCATCCGACGGGCCGCCGCTGCCGCCTTCGGGGCTGACACGCGTGTGACCTTATTTGGCTCTCGCGTCGATGACAACAAGCGAGGCGGCGATATCGACCTCTTGATTCAGCCCACTCGTAGCGACCAACCCTTGGTTCGCAAGTTGCGGTTTCTGGGCTTGCTGGAACGTGATCTGGGCGAGCGCAAAATCGATGTCGTTATGGAGCTTCCCCACGACAGTCGCCCAATCGTGCAAGTGGCTCATGAAACAGGCGTGGTTTTATGAATCAGGCACCGGAAATTCTTATCCTTGAGCAGGCGCTGGCGATTGGACGGATACATCGTCAAGCGTTGGGAGACGCCTTGGACGACCTACGCCTGCGTAATCTAAAACCAGCGGACCTGGAGCGTCTCAGCAAGGCGGATCGACGTTTGTTGGATCAATTCGCCTATCGCTATACGCGCCTACAGGACGATATGGGTGCCAAACTCATGCCGGCTGTTTTGCGAGCCCTACAAGAGGACACTCCCAGCCTATCCATGCTCGACCGCTTGAACCGGCTGGAGCAACTTGGCTGGCTACCCTCCGCGGAGGAGTGGGGCGATCTGCGCCGGCTTCGTAACGAGTTTGCACATGATTATCCTGATACCGTGGACGAACGGTTTGACCGGCTACACCTCGCCCTGACCGCTGCCCAGCGACTTCTGGAAATTCTGGTGGAGTTCGAGCACAAGGCTCAACAATGTTTCCCTGACATTCACTCATAACGGCCCCAATCATCCTTTCGCCTAGGTTGCTAAGGTTACTTAGGCAAAGCCCCAACCCAACGCCCCACCTTGACACCCCTCGACCGGTCAAGAAGCCATGAGCCAACCCGCACCCCGCAATCGCTTGAGCATCCCGGACTACCTGGTAGGCGAAGATGGCGCCGACATCCGCCACGAGTACATCGACGGTCAACTCTATGCCATGACCGGCGCCAGCGACCGCCATGGCCTCATCACGGGGAATATCCTTGCGGCCCTGCGTCCCCTCATCCGTGGCACCCCCTGCCAACTCTTCGCTAATGACATGAAAGTCCGGCTCAGCATCAGCCAGCAGGACATCTTCTATTACCCCGACCTGCTGCTGTCCTGTGATCCCACGGATCGGGAGACGTATTACCGCAGCCGACCTTGTCTGCTCTCGAACGACCTACTCGCCGGACCGGGGTCACCAATTAGCGGGCACAAAACTGGCGTCGTTGCGGATGACCACGGCGTCCCCGCTCTGGGCGAGCACAAACAGCCCCTGGCGGTAGGCGTAACGGGCGACGTCATCGGGCAGGACCATGGCGGCCACCGCACCCATCACCCGTGCCTCCCCGTAGCGGGGTAAAAGCCGCCGCAGCTTGCCCAGCCTCACCAGATGCTCATCGACGTCATCGGTCGAGAGGCTGCTCTTGCACTCCACGGCGATGACATCGCTGTCGTTGACCACCAGCAGATCAATCTCAATGGCCTCGCCCTGCCGCTCCGCGCTGACACCACGATGGACCTCATGCACGGCGATGCCCCGTGCCTGGAACAACCGCACCAGGGCGGGCTTGACCATTTCCTCGACAAAGTCGCCCAGCCGGTTGCCCAGGCGGCCGAGAGAGTTTAGGACCTCCTTGAGTTTGCGGTCGGTTTCCTGAAATTTGCGATCGGTATCCAGGATTTTGCGGTCCGTATCCTGAAACTTGCGGTCCGTTTCCTGGAATTTGAGGTCCGTATCTTTTTGCGCGGCAACCACCTCGCGCAGGAGTGACCAGACCTCTTCTGCCGTCGTTGACATACCCTTAGCCCCAGTGAAAAAGAAGTGATGGTTTAGATTATAGGGCAGCGGCAACGGTGTCCGGTTCAATTAGCCCGGCAGCACTCTCAATGCCCTCTCTGAGCAGTCCAGAGGGGCCAGGACGCCACCCCCGCCAGGATTTCGTTTTTTGTGTCCGCCGTTC
>JAGVUH010000030.1 GCA_019136395.1 Gammaproteobacteria bacterium | reverse complement strand
CACCGGCCAGCGCCTGGACAAATGGCTGTGGGCGGCGCGGTTCTTCAAGACCCGCCAATTGGCCACCGAAGCCATCAACGGCGGCAAGATCGAGGTCGAGGGTCAGCGGGCCAAGCCCGGTCGTCCCATCCGCCCCGGGGCCCATCTCATCATCCACAAGGATTCCCTGATCTGGGACATCCGCGTCCTGGCCCTGGCCACCCAGCGCCGCCCCGCCGCCGAGGCCGCCCTGCTCTACGAGGAGACGGAAGCCAGTCGCCTGCGCCGCCAGGAGCTGGTGCGGGAACGCCGCGAGCTGGGCGTCCTCGCCGACCGGCCCGGTCGTCCCACCAAGCGTGACCGGCGCCAGATCGAGCGCTTCACCGATGGTACCTCTTCCTGAGAAGGCAACCCCGCCTCATAAGGCACCTCCTCCTGAAAAGCCGGCCCCTGCTTAATTGGCTCTTTCTCCTGAAAAGGCCCCTCCCCCCTGGAAAGGCACCACCGCCTGAGTTAGCCCATGGACCAAGAGATGTTCCGCCAGGCCTACCAGGCCATCAACGAACGCTTCTGCCCCTACGAGAAGACCCTGCTCACCCGTAACGGCGACTGTAGCCGGGCAGAGCGCTTTTGCATCGCCGAACGCGAGGGGGTCCGCTGCAATGACGACGCGGCCCAGGCCCGCTGCGAGGCATTCCTGGCCCTGGCGCGGCAAAATGCCCGCTTCGCCCTCAAGGCCACCGATCAGCGCACCGCCCTGCCCCATGCCAAGGCCATGCGCGTCCAGGTGGGTGGCCTGCGCGGCCTGCAAGTCGCCCTGACCCCGGACCGGCCACCCCCCGTCCACATCCCCGATATCGACCGTCTGCTGGCCGAGGCCAGCGCCCGGTTCGGCGATCTCGCCACCGCCCCCTTCCAGCCCATCATCCAGCAGATCGCCGCCTTTCAGGGCCACAAGCGCTCAGGGCGCAGAACCCCTTGACCCGTAAAGAGCCCTGACACGTTTGGGGCCCTGATTCGCTCAGCACCCTGACCCGGTTGACTCCGCCAACCGCCAGCTGTCCGCCCATCTCGGCCCCCGTCCCGCGGCCCCATCACCGGGTGGGAGCGGCACGGCGCTCAGCCTGAACCGCGGGTGGGGTTCAATCCAGGCCGTGGCGATCTGCCTGCACCGTCCGATGGAAGATTCTCATAGCTCAAGGGTGCGCAGGTAGGCGCGGAAGTCTTCGCCCAGGTCCTTGTGGGCGATGCCATATTCCACCTGGGCCTGGAGATAGCCCAGCTTGCTGCCGCAATCGTAGCGCTTGCCGCGGAAGGGGTAGGCGATAACGGGCTCGTCCTGCAGCAGGGCGGAGATGGCATCGGTGAGCTGGATCTCCCCGCCCTTGCCGCGCTGGGTGGTCTCCAGTTTGGCGAAGATGCGCGGGGTAAGCAGGTAGCGGCCCACCACCGCCAGGTTGGACTTGGCATCCTGGGGGGCGGGCTTCTCGACGATGGAGGTGACCCGCAGCTCCCCCTGGGGACCCGGGGTGGTCTCGACGATGCCGTACTTGTTGGTCTCTTCCCAGGGCACCTCCTCGACGCAGAGGATGGAGCAGCCATGGCGCTCGTACATGTCGGCCATCTGGGCCACGGCCCCCTGGCCCTCGCCCTTGATGAGGTCGTCCGCTAGCAGGACGGCGAAGGGCTCGTGGCCCACCACGGGCTTGGCGCAGAGGACGGCATGGCCGAGGCCCAGGGCCTCGGCCTGGCGCAGGTAGATGCAGCTCACCTGGGGGGGCAGGATGTTGCGGACGATCTCCAGCAGGTCGCGCTTGCCGGCGTTGCTAAGTTCCATCTCCAGTTCGTAGGCCTTGTCGAAGTGGTCCTCGATGGAGCGCTTGGCGCGGCCGGTGATGAAGATGAGCTGACTGATGCCCGCCGCCTCGGACTCCTCCGCCGCGTATTGGATGAGGGGCTTGTCCACCACCGGCAGCATCTCCTTGGGGCTGGCCTTGGTGGCGGGAAGGAAGCGGGTGCCGAGCCCCGCGACGGGAAAGACGGCCTTGCGGATCATGGCCATGGGACATCCTCGCTGGAAGTTTTCTGAATTAGCCTATCGATCTCTATCAATGTTCGGCGTCCCCGGGTCGGGTGACGTCTGGCGTGGGACGCCGTGAATACATCCATGTAGGCTTGGCAACCGCATCCATGCGGTTGACACCCCCGCCAGACGCCACCCGACCCTCCCCTGCTACCATTGACCGGGGGCGGACGCTCAATGCCACTCCGCCTCGATCGCCGCCAGGGCGGCCAGGGGATCAGGGGCGGCGGTGATGGGCCGGCCGATGACCAGGTAGTCGGCGCCGGCGGCAAGGGCCTCGGCGGGGGTCATGACCCGCTTCTGATCACCCGTGGCCGACCCCGCCGGGCGGACGCCGGGGGTGACGAGCCGAAAGTCCGGGCCCAGGGCGGCGCGGACCGGGGCGGCCTCCTGGGGGGAGCAGACCACGCCGTCGAGGCCGGCGTCCTGGGCCAAGGTCGCCAGGCGCAGGACCCGCTCCCGTGGGTTGCCGGGACAGCCGATGGCCGTCAGGTCGTCCGCGTCCAGACTGGTGAGGACGGTGACGGCGATCAGCAGCGGAGCATTGGCGCGGTGCGCCAGGCGCTCCCGCGCCGCTTCCATCATGCGCCGGCCGCCGGAGGCGTGGAGGTTGGTCATCCACACGCCCAGATCCGCTGCCGCTTCGCAGGCGGCGGCCACGGTGTTGGGGATGTCGTGGAACTTGAGGTCGAGAAAGACCTGGAAACCCAGGGTGCTCAACCGTTCGACAAAGGTGGGCCCCAGGCGGGTGAACATCTCCTTGCCTACCTTGAGCCGGCAGCGGCGGGGGTCGAGACGCTCGACCAGGGCGAGGGCCGGTTCCAGGCGTGGGTAGTCCAGGGCGACGATGATGCGGGGTTCTAGGTCCAAGGACTTACTCCGAAAAAGCTTGGGCGCGAATGGGTCTGGGGATGAAAGGGCTCGGGGCGCAAGGGCTTGGTGGTAACGGGGCTCGGCGGCGCGAAGGCTCTGAGGTGGAAAGGCTCAGGGCTTGTGAAGAAATAGAGAATTTTTCACAGCCCAAGACGCGCTATCTCATTGTTAATAAAAATCTTCAGGTTCTGTGTGAAAGGTTTTTTTCTCAGCCTCTCAGTCGACAAGGGGCTCGGTCGCTGCCTCCCCAAGGCCTCAGGCGGCCCCTCGCTCCCCGCCCTCGGCCAGGCGGGGGGGCTCGACGGGGAGGATGCTCGCCCAGCGCTTGCAGCCGGGACATTGCCAATGCAGGCGGCGGGCGGCATAGCCACAATGATCGCACTGATAGCGGGGCTGGCGCGAACGCAACTGCCGGACCACCCTGCTCAGGGCGCGCAGCATCTCCAGGGCCTCGGCGCCTTCGGCGGCCAGGGGCATCTCCCGCAGTTCCAGCAGCCGCTCGACCGCAGCCAGGTCGGCATGGCCACTGACATGTTCGACCAGCAGGCGGATGGCGGGCGG
Organism: Gammaproteobacteria bacterium; assembly: GCA_019136395.1. The sequence continues at coordinate 891 of JAGVUH010000030.1, read as the reverse complement.
ACGACCTTCGATCCGCTCGACCACATCCGCCAGGGCCAGGAGTAGGGCGCCGTTGGGATGGGCGCGGTGCAGGGCCCGCAGGGTCTCCAGCAGGTCCGAGGGCGGGCGGCCGCGGAAGGCCTCCAGCAGCCCGGGGAGGATCTCGGGGAGGAAACGCGGCCCCTGGTCCCCGACCCGCTGGAAGAGGTGGATGGCGCGATCCGCCTCGCCGCGATCCAGGGCCAGGCGCGCCTGGAGCAGGGTGGCGCGGACGCAGCCGGCGTCGGTCGCCAGGGCATCGCGCAATGCGGTCGCCGCCCCCTCGTCGTCGCCCTGGCGCAAGGATTCCTCGGCCAGCTCGCAGTGGTAGTGGGCCATGGCCACGCCCATGGGCTCGCCGAGGAAGCTCTGCAACCGGTCGGCGGTCTCCAGGCTGCGGCGCCAATCCTTCTCCTGCTGGTAGATGTCGACCAGACTGAGGAGGGCGCGCCGCCGCTGGTCACGAAACTGGGTCAGTTCCTCGAACAGGCGTTCGGCGCGATCGAGGAGTCCGGCGCGCATGTAGTCCAGCGCCAGTTCCTGCAGGGCCAGGGCGCGCAGGGCCTTTGGCAGGTCCTGGCGGGCCATGAGCCCCTGATGGATGCGGATCGCCCGATCCACCTCACCCCGCCGCCGAAAGAGGCCCCCCAGGGCCAGTTGCACCTCGGCCGTCTCGCTGTCCATCTCCGCCAGCTTGACGAAGACGTCGATCGCCTTGTCCGGCTGGTCGTCGAGCAGGTAGTTGAGGCCGCGGAAATAGGCCGGGTCCGGCGCGCCGCCCCCCCGGGCCCGCTGGACGCTGCGCAGGGCGGCCCACCAACCGGAGGCGGCGGCCAGGGGCAGGAGCAGCAGGAACCATTCGCTCATGGGGGG
>JAGVUH010000407.1 GCA_019136395.1 Gammaproteobacteria bacterium | reverse complement strand
CGACGTATTCGGGCCTCTGAGCCCCCTCAGACTAACCTCACCCTACTCCCCTTCTTCACCGGCCTCATAGGCACTGTCCCGCCCTGTTCACCAAATATGCGCAGGTTTGGATAGCCAATGACACCAGCGAGGCCAAAGGGTATAATGAGTTCGTCAAGGCCCAGGTCGAGATGGCCAAGGAAGCCAGCGAGCGCATGATGGAGGAAGTCCGCACCAACATGTCGCTGGCCAACGAAGTCCGTGACGAGTACCGCGCCTGGGCCCAGGCCGGCATGTCCGAAATGACTGCCGAAATCAAAAAGAGCGTCGCCTCGGCGTCCTAAATCTAATTCGGGAGTTCTCAGAAATGGCGCAACCAATGCGTGTGGCTCTGGTTACCGGCGGAATTGGCGGTATCGGTACCTCCATCTGCCAGCGGCTGGCGAAAGACGGGATGCGGGTGGTGGCCAACTACCACCCGATGGAGCAGGAGCAGGCGGAGGCCTGGCTGGCCGCCCGTCAGGCGGAAGGTCTGGATATCTCCATCGCGGTCGGTGACGTCTCCTCCTGGGACGATACCCAGCGCATGGTCGCCGAGGTGGTGGAGAAGGCGGGCCCCGTGGACGTGTTGGTCAACTGCGCCGGGATCACCCGCGACAAGACCTTCAAGCGCATGGAGCTGGCGCAGTGGGAGGCGGTCATCAACGTCAACCTCAACTCCGTGTTCAACGTCACCCGGCCGTTGTGGGATGGCATGCTGGAGCGCGGCTTTGGTCGCATCATCAACATCTCCTCGGTCAACGGTCAGCGTGGTCAGTTCGGTCAGGCCAATTACTCGGCGGCCAAGGCCGGCATGCATGGTTTCACCATGGCCCTGGCCCAGGAGGGTGCCACCCGTGGCGTGACGGTCAACACCATCTCCCCCGGGTACGTAGAGACGGCCATGACCCTGGCCATGCGTGACGATGTCCGCGAAGGCATCATCTCTGGCATCCCCATGCGCCGCATGGCCCAGCCGGAAGAGATTGCCGCCGCCATCGCCTTCCTGGCCTCCGATCAGGCCAGCTACATCACCGGGGCCAACATCCCGGTCAACGGCGGCCTCTTCATCCATTAAGCCGCCCGCGGGCCTAGCGGTCGTCCCATGTTCCCGCCCCGGGCCTTGTCAGTGGCGCCGCCGCTCGCGCCGATGTTGAGCGGTGGCGCCCAACGGACCTTTCCCGTGAAGGTCCATCCTATTCCCCCGGCCGCGCCTGGCGCGTCCGGTCCATGCCGTGGTGACGCATGACGCCCACGGTGGCAACAGGTCCTCCTCGTCTCTCTCAATCATTTGAGAAGAGCTTTAGCCCGGCACCCCGCCGGGCTTTTTTTTGATTCAAGAGCTTAGAGACTCAGCCCTTGGGTGAGTTTGCGTCAAAGCGCTCATTAAACAACGTCTTGGGTAACCGACGCTGATTCATACTTGGGCTCACGATTCTGGAGCAGCCTGGCGATGACCTCTTGTAGGTAGCGATGAAGTTCGTCCCTAACCGGTAATGGTGGCGAAGACCGCCGGCAGGCGCTCGGGCAGGCGCTCGACATGGTCGACGATGGCGTAGCGGTTCTCGCCAAAGATGCGCGCCACGTAGCGGTCGGCCAGGGGGTCCAGGGTCAGGCAATAGGTGTAGATGCCCTGCATGGCCAGGTCCTCCACCGCCTTCTTGGCGTCGTGGCGCAGGTACTGGGGATCGCGCTCATCGATATCCGCCGGCTCACCGTCGGTGATGAGCAGTACCAGGCGCTTCTGGGCTGGCTGCTGGCGCAGGTGATGGCCGGCGTGGCGCAGGGCGGCGCCCATGCGGGTGCTCAGGCCGCCTTTCATGCCTGCCAGGCGCGCCTTGGGCAGGTCGTCGTAGGGCTGGTTGAAGTCCTTGAAGCGGAAGTACTGGACGTCGTGGCGGCCATCGGAGGCGAAGCCATGGATGGCGAAGGGGTCGCCGATGGCGTCGGCCGGTGGCCTCGCGGGTCAGGGTCAGGATGCTGGGGCTGGTCTCGTCATCCTTGTTGACGCGCTCGTTGGTGGACTCGGACAGGTCGAGCAGGATCAGTACCGCCAGGTCGCGCACATGGCGGGTGATGCGAATATTGATGCGCGGGTCGGGCATGACGCCGCGGCGGATGTCGATCATGGCCCGCACCGCGGCGTTGAGGTCCAGTTCTTCCCCCTCCTCGTAACCGCGGCGGCGCACCACCCCCTGGGGCTGGAGGGCGTCGATCAGGTGGCGGATGCGCGAGGCCAGGGGGCGGTAACGGGTCAGCAGTTCATCCACCGCCGCCGGGTCGCCCAGGCCCTGGCGGCGCTCCAGGACGGTGGCCCAATCGGGCCGGTAGAGCTGCACCTGATGGTCCCATTCCTGATAGTGGCAGGGGTCGGCGACCGGCTCCTTGCCCTCCGACTGGTTGTAGCTGATGCCCAGGTCTTCGTAGGGGAAGAGCTCCGTGCCCAGCACCCAGATCTCCTGGGCATCGTCGCCGGCGGTCTCCACGTCCACCTCGTTGACGAACTCCATGAGGCTGACGTGCTTGCGCACCTGCCGCTGGCTGAGGGGGATGTAGTCGACGCCGCGACTGAGGACCTCGGCCTCGTCGAAGGCCCAGATAAAGCGGTTGTCGTCCCGGTAGGGCAGGGGCCAGTCCTCCAGCAGGCGCAGGCTGGGCAGGGCCGCCTCCCGCCCCAGGGCATTGTAAAAGGCGACGCCGGCGTCCCAACTGATCTGGTTGTCCGCGGGGCGGGCCGCCAGCTCGGCATGGAAGGCTTGGGCGGCGGCGAGGAGACGTTCGTCCTCCTCCTCCGCCCAGTAGGCGGGGTCGAGGAGGGCATGGGCCAGGCGCAGCAGCCGATCCAGGGTGGGGTGGGCCGGGCTGTCGCCCTCCTCGGCGGGGCGGGTGAAGAAGGGCAGCCACAGCTTGCGCAGGCCAGGAAATTTCTGGATCGCCAGGTACTCGACCCGGGCGTCCTCGAACAGCTCGATCAGCCAGCGTTGGAAGGGGTTGAGGGCCTCGGCGCTCAGCTCCTGGCGGGTGTGGACCAGGTGCGCGGCGCAGTGGGCGGCGCTGGCGCGATAGACCTCGCCGCCGGGGATGCCGCGGTAGCTATCGAAGGCATCCGGCAGGTGGAAGAAGCCGTCCGCGATGAAGGGCCGCAGGCCCTGGCGACTCTCGTAGTCGCCGGAGGTGGGCCGCATGAAGAAGGCCCGCGCCCAGAGGGCCCGCAGGTAGAAGTTGAGCTTGCGCTGGTTGTCCACCAGCAGGCTGCCGCGGCGCTCCTTCTGCAACACGGCGCGGGAGGATTCGGTGGCCAGGCCGAAGTAGGCCATCTGGCCGTCCAGGTCCCGGGCATGGGCCTGGGCGCCCCACAGGGCCCAGCGGCGCAGCCCCCCCAGGGTGAGTTTGGATAGGAGCTCGTCCATGTTCTCCATCATGGGCCGCAGGCCCCGGGGGGCCTTGCCGGCAAGCTGGTGGATCAGGCCGAGGAAGCCACGGATCAGCTCGGCGTCCCCCAGGCGCTGGGCCGCCAGGGGCAGGTTGGAGAGCAGCAGGGCGATGACGGTGCCGGAGGTGTGGGAGGCGAGTTTCATCATGCTGGTGACGACGTCGACGATGACGTCCTCGCCGACCTCCTTGACCACCCGCGGCAGTTCCTGGACGTAGGCCAGCACCAGGTCCTGGCCCCGGCCCATGCCGCACATGGCGCGCATACCCTCCAGGTAGTTCTGCAGGCCCCGGGGCGACATGACCCGCGCCGCCTCCTGATAGCTGGATTCCAGGGCGGCGTGGTGGTCATGGTCGCCCGCGTCCAGACAACTGACGTATTGGCTAAAGTCGATGCTCATGGGGCTTGCCTCCCTCGCGACGAGGTTGCCTTAGAAATAAGTCGTCACCGCCGCGTCCAGGGTGTCGCGCATGTCGGGGTCGTCGGTCAGGGGTCGCACCAGGGCCATCTGGCAGGCGGCCTGGGGCTCGATGCCCTGACGGATCAACTGGCCGGCGTAGACCAGCAGGCGGGTGGACATGCCCTCGTCCAGGCCATGACCCTTGAGGTTGCGGCTGCGCTGGGCGACCTGCACCAGCTTGTCGGCGATCGCCGCGTCGATGCCGGCCTCGTGGGCGAGGATCTCGGTCTCGATCTCGGGTGAAGGATAGTTGAAGTCCAGGGCCCCGAAGCGCTGCTTGGTGGACTGCTTGAGGTCCTTCATCAGGCTCTGGTAGCCGGGGTTGTAGGAGATGACGATCTGGAAGTCGGGGTGGGCGGCCACCAGTTCGCCCTTCTTTTCCAGGGGCAGGACGCGGCGGTGGTCGGTGAGGGGGTGGATGACGACCGTGGTGTCCTGGCGGGCCTCGACCACCTCGTCCAGGTAGCAGATGGCGCCGATGCGGGCGGCAACGGTGAGGGGACCGTCCTGCCAGCGGGTGCCGTTGACGTCGAGGAGGAAACGGCCGACCAGGTCGGAGGCGGTCATGTCCTCGTTGCAGGCGACGGTGATCAGGGGCCGGCCCAGGCGCCAGGCCATGTATTCGACGAAGCGGGACTTGCCGCAGCCGGTGGGGCCCTTGAGCATGACGGGCATGCGGGCGCCATAGGCGGCCTCGTAGAGGGTCACTTCCTGGGCTACGGGGCGATAGTAGGGTTCGGTCTTGACCAGGTACTGGTCGCGGTCGATGGTGTCGCTCATCTCGGCTTACCTCATGGAATCATGAATCTGTCGCAGCGGGCCTTAGGGCTCGCCCTGTCCGACGCGGTCGGGTGCGCAACAAAAAGGCCCCTGCCTCGTTTTGCCGAGACAGGGGCCTTGTTGGGCTTCGCCCCGGCAAAACCGCCGCTCCCTTGTTTCCCGCGCCTCGCCACTGGACTGAGCTGGTGGCAAGGGCGGGTCGGTCGCGGCTAGTCGCCAGTCGCGGTCTGGTATTAGACCGGCTTGCCGCGGAAGACCACCATCTCGGCACCCTTGGACTGGGCGTAGTTGTCGAAGCCGATCAGTCGGACGTGGTTGTTGGGATGGGCCTTGTGGCAGGCCTCGGCCTCGGCCAGGATCTTGTCCACGTCGGTCTCGCCGAACATGGGCAGCTTCCACATGTACCAGTAGTAGTCGAAGGCGTTCTCGGGCTCCGTGTGCTCGATGGCCGGGTTCCAGCCCTTTTTGACGATGTACTCGACCTGCTTGCGGATGCGGGCCTGATCCATCTCGGGGAGGTAGGAGAAGGTCTCGAACTTACGGCTGTTGACGTCACTGAGACTGGACTTGTAGTCCTGCATGTCGCTCATGGGTGCATTCCTCTGAATAAGTGGTTCGGTTCGCTGGGGTTCGATGTCCACCCCGGCATCGGACCGGGGTGGCGGCTGGCTGACGGGCGCTTACTTGTGGGCCACGTCCAGCTTGTCGACGGTGTCGAACTCGAACTTGATCTCTTTCCAGGTCTCCATGGCAATCTTGAGTTCGGGGCTGCTGGCGGCCGCCTTGGTGAGGACCTCCTTGCCTTCCTTCTCGATGGCGACACCCTGGTTGCGGGCCTCGACGCAGGCCTCGAGGGCGACGCGGTTGGCCGCGGCGCCGGCGGCGTTGCCCCAGGGATGACCCAGGGTGCCACCGCCGAACTGGAGGACGGAGTCGTCGCCGAAGATGGTGACCAGGGCCGGCATGTGCCAGACATGGATACCGCCGGAGGCGACGGCGAAGGCGCCGGGCATGGAGCCCCAGTCCTGGTCGAAGAAGATGCCGCGGCTGCGGTCTTCCTTGATGTAGGACTCACGCAGCAGGTCGATCCAGCCCAGGGTGGCCTCGCGGTCGCCCTCCAGCTTGCCGACGACGGTGCCGGTGTGCAGGTGGTCGCCGCCGGATAGGCGCAGGATCTTGGTCAGGACGCGGAAGTGGATACCGTGGTGCGGGTTGCGGTCGAGCACGGCGTGCATGGCGCGATGGATGTGCAGCAGCATACCATTGTCGCGGCACCAGTTGGCCAGGCCGGTGTTGGCGCAGAAGCCGCCAGTGATGTAGTCGTGCATGATGATCGGGGCGCCAATCTCCTTGGCGTACTCGGCACGCTTGTACATCTCCTCGGGGGTGGGGGCGGTGACATTCAGGTAGTGACCCTTGCGCTCGCCGGTCTCGTCCTCGGCCTTGCGGATGGCGTCCATGACGAAGTCAAAGCGGGCACGCCAGCGCATGAAGGGCTGGGAATTGACGTTCTCGTCGTCCTTGGTGAAGTCCAGGCCGCCGCGGGCGCGGCCGTAGTTCTTGGCGGACAGGCCGAGCTTGGGCTTGATGGTGCAGCCGAGCAGGGGCCGGCCATACTTGTTCATGATGTCGCGCTCGACCTGGATGCCCTGGGGCGGGCCGCCGCAGGTCATGACGTAGGCGATGGGGAAGCGGACATCCTCCAGGCGCAGGGCGCGCACGGCCTTGAAGCCGAAGACGTTACCGACCAGGGAGGTGAAGACGTTGACAACCGAGCCTTCCTCGAAGAGGTCGATGGGATAGGCGATGAAGGCGTAATAGCAGGTGTCGTCGCCCGGGACGTCCTCGATCCGGTAGGCGCGGCCCTTGTAATGATCGAGATCGGTCAGCAGGTCGGTCCACACCGTGGTCCAGGTGCCGGTGGAGGACTCGGCGGCGACGGCGGCGGCGGCCTCCTCGCGGGGCACGCCCGGCTGCGGGGTGATCTTGAAGCATGCCAGCAGATCCGTGTCCTTGGGCACGTAATCCGGCATCCAGTAGGTCTCGCGGTATTCCTTCACGCCCGCGTTGTAAGTCTTTGCCATGCCTAGT
>JAGVUH010000074.1 GCA_019136395.1 Gammaproteobacteria bacterium | reverse complement strand
GGACACCTCCTGCGCGCCGCTTCGACGGCTGTCGGGCTCGTCGGCAGGGATATAAGCCTAGTCCTGCGCTCGGGTACTGGGGCTCGCGGCGAGCTTATGAAACATTCGGGCTAAGTAAGGAAGATCGTCAATTTACTGGCCTTTTTTGTCAACCTTCGGTTTCCAGGCCGTTGATCGCGACAAGGAGGAGGCGGCAGCTTGGTCGCGGTACCGGGCTTATTTCAACGTCGCATAGAACCGCCGATCCGCTTCGGACCCCACCCAGGTGCGAGTTATGCCACAGCAGCGTGAAATCCCCTTTCGAAGCGGTGGCAGGTGTCGCGATAGCTTTGCATCAGGGCCAGTGCCTGGTCACTGTACCCCAAGCCCAGGTAGCGCGCGGCGATGACCGAGGATTCCATGACAATCAGCGGGCGCTCGCGCAGGCGCAGGGGCGGCGCTCGTGCAGGTCGTACAACGGATACTCCCGACAGGTCCCGCACCGAAAGCCGGGGCGGTCGGCGCAGCTCAGGGTGCTGTCGTAGTCCAGGCCGTTGGCGTCCCACAGACGCGCAGTGGTGGATGTCTCCCAGCGCAAGAAGTGCTGGCGATCCCCGAGGACCGGCTGGTCGATCCCCTCCTCGGCCAGCACGCGGCGCAGGGTGGCGACCGAGCGGGCCATAGCGGCTGGGTCCTGGTAGGTCCGGTAGCCGGGGTGGTTGCCGATCTCGTGGCCGCGGGCGTGGATCTCGCGCAGAAGGGCGCGCAGGCGCGGGTCGTCCAGGCTGAGGCGGTTTCGGAGTGTCGCCGTGCCTTCGCCCCGCTCCGGGCCACGGCTTCGTCACGACGGGCCCCAAGGGGGCGGTCGGACTTCGTCATGGCCCTCCGTCGCATGGCTTGACGGCGTCTCGGATGCGCTTGCAGCTGGCCTCTGCGGCGGCGGGACTTCGCCCCTCCGCCACGCCGGCCAGACGCCCGCGCCGACGCCTACCGGGGACAACCGGCCGTCGCTTCGCTCTCCATGGCCGGCAGCGAGGGTTCGGTGGGTCATCGGCGGGCGCTCGGGTGCCGTGGCACAGGGGTCTGCGGTGGGCGCGCCTCAGCCGCGGTCGCCGCCGGCGGGCGGCGTCAGTCCCAGGTGCAGATAGGCGGCCGCGGTGGCCAGGCGCCCGCGCGGGGTGCGCATCAGGTAGCCCTGCTGAAGGAGATAAGGCTCCAGCACGTCCTCGATGGTGCCGCGCTCCTCGCCGATGGCGGCGGCCAGGCTCTCGACGCCCACCGGGCCGCCGTCGAACTTCTCGATGACGGCCGCCAGCAGGCGCCGGTCCAGGTGGTCGAAGCCCTGGGCGTCGACCTTGAGCAGGGCCAGGGCGCGGTCCGCCACCGCGGCGTCGATACCGCCGCCGGCCTTGACCTGGGCGTAGTCGCGCACCCGGCGCAGCAGGCGGTTGGCGATGCGCGGCGTACCGCGGGAGCGGCGGGCGATCTCGGCGGCGCCGGCGGGTTCGAGGGCGATGCCGAGGAGGCGGGCGGAGCGGACGACGATCTGGGTCAGGTCCGCCGCGGAGTAGAACTCCAGGCGCTGGACGATGCCGAAGCGGTCGCGCAGGGGCGCGGTCAGCAGCCCGGCGCGGGTGGTGGCGCCGACCAGGGTGAAGGGCGGCAGGTCGAGCTTGATGGAGCGCGCCGCCGGGCCCTCGCCGATCATGATGTCGAGCTGGTAGTCCTCCAATGCCGGGTAGAGGACCTCCTCCACCAGCGGGCTGAGGCGGTGGATCTCGTCGACGAACAGCGCGTCGCCGGGCTCCAGGTTGGTGAGGATCGCCGCCAGGTCGCCGGGCTTTTCCAGCACCGGCCCCGAGGTCTGGCGCAGGCCGACGGCCATCTCGTGGGCGATGATGTGGGCCAGGGTGGTCTTGCCCAGCCCGGGCGGGCCGAAGAGCAGCACATGGTCCAGGGTCTCCTGGCGCTGCCGGGCGGCGCGGAGGAAGATGTCCAGCTGCTCCTTGACCGCCGCCGGGCCGAGATAGTCGGCCAGGCGGCGCGGGCGGATGGCGCGATCCAGCGCCGGGTCGGTGGCGGCGCCAGGCCCGGGCGCGTCAGAGGGGTTCATGGGCGCCGCGCTCGCGGGGTGGGGCGCCGGCCGGCGGCGCCGGCCGGAACGCCTGGAGCCAGGCCGCCACGGCGTCCGCCGGCAGGGGCTGGCTGTAGAGAAAGCCTTGCCCCAGGGTACAACCGGCGGCGGTGACGATCGCGGCCTGGTCAGGGGTCTCCACCCCTTCCGCGACGGTTGGAATCTCCAGGGCCCGGGTGATCTGGAGGATCCCGGCGAGGATCGCGCGGGCGCGGGGCGCGGTCAGCCCGGCGATGAAGTGGCGGTCGAGCTTGAGCTTGTCCACCGGATAGCGCCGCAGATAATCGAGACTGGAGTAGCCGGCGCCGAAGTCATCCAGGGTGGCCTGCACGTGATCGGTATGATCCAGCAGCAGCGACTCGGTGAGTTCGATTTCCAGGCGGGCGGGGTCGAGCCCATAGCGGACGAGCGCCGCCGGGACCGCCTCGCGCAGCGCGGGGGCATGCACCTGCGCCGCCGAGAGATTGATCGCCACCCTCAGGGGCGGCAGGCCGGCGTGGTGCCAGGCGGCCAGTTGCCGGCAGGCGGCGTGCAGCGTCCACAGACCGAGGTCCTGGATCAGCCCGCTTTCTTCCGCCAGGGCCAGGAACTCCGCCGGCCGCAGCAGACCCACCCCGGGGCGCTGCCAGCGCAACAACGCCTCCAGACCCACCACCCACCCGGCCGCTGGTCAGTTCGATCTGCGGCTGGTAATGCAGGACATATTCCTGGCGGCGCAGACTGTCCGCCAGGTCGTCGCGCAGCGCCAGATACGCCGCGTATTGGGCGCCCTGGTGGGCCTCATAGTGGCGCCAGGTGTTGCCGGGCTGCGCCTAGGCGTGCGTCAGCGCCCGGGTCGCGGCCCGGAGCAGGTCCGCCGGGATGTCGCCGTCGTCCGGGGCGCGGGCCGCGCCCAGGGCGAAGGTCAGGGTCGGGGTGGCGGCGGTCAGGGGATAAGGGGCGGCGAGCAGGTCCAGCAGCCGCTGACAGACGCGGGCCAGGTCGGCGTGGCCGTACAGGCCGGGGAGAATGAGGGCGAATTCATCCCCGTCCAGCCGGGCGACCGTATCCCCGTGGCGCACGGCGACGGTGAGGCGCCGGGCGACGTGTTGCAGGAGCGTATCGCCCTGCTCCGGGCCGTAGCGATCGTTGCAGGCGCGGAAGTGGCGAATATCGACCAGGATCAGCCCGGGCGCCCGGGTGGGAGCGGGCCCGGCCGCGCGCAGCGTCTGGCTCAGCCGGCCGGTGACCGCGGCGTGCGGCAGGAGCCCGGTCAGGGCGTCATGGCTCGGCGGGCACGGGGGCGGGTGCATGACGTCAGGCGGGGACGGCCGGAATCAGCCGCGCGGCGATCAGGTAGTTACGGACCGCCAGCGCCTGATCCAGCGCGGAGTAGGCGCAGCCCGACACCACCAGCTCCGGCTGCTGGGGCGGCTCATAGGGGTCGTCAATGCCGGTGAACTGTTTGAGTTCGCCACTGCGCGCTTGCTTATACAGGCCCTTGGGATCGCGCTGTTCACAGACGGCCAGCGGCGTGTCGACCAACACCTCGATGAAGGTCCCGGGGCGCAGGCTGGCGCGCACCCGATCACGGTCGACGCGGTAGGGGCTGATGAAGGCGGTCAGGGCGATCAGGCCGGCGTCGCAGAACAGGCCGGCGTCGCAGAACAGGCCGGCGACGGCGCCGATGCGCCGGATATTTTCCTCGCGGTCGCTGGCGGAAAAGCCCAGGCCAAAACGCGCGGCAAAATCCGGTCCATGGACCGGGCGTAGCCGCGCGGGCGGGGCATTGAGGCAATGGCGGACATTATCGCCGTCAAGCAGCGCACTGTGGCAGCCCTGCTGGGTCAGCAGTTGATCGAGGGCGTTGGCGATGGTGCTCTTGCCGGAACCGCTGAGCCCGGTAAACCAGACGACACAGCCGGCATGGCCACGTAAGCGTTCGCGGTCCGCGCGGGTAACTTGTTGCTCATGCCAGGTGATGTGGGGCTCGTTCGCCATGAAAGCGGATCCTCTACGGTGGGGAGAAAACCGAGCCGTTGACGCGGGGTAACGCCACGCGTGACGGCGGATGTGACTCTATACTATTATATTCGGTAATGATTCCGTTATGTTCGGGCCGTCGGCGGGGGCGGGCTCGCCCTCCTGTTGAACAGCGATCAATTGGCTGAGCGCGGGTCCTCCCCCGCCGCGTCAGGCGGGTCGGTGACCGCACGCGCCATGACCCGCCGCCCCACCGGGTCGGCGCTGTCAGGCGCCGGGGCTGGCCTCGGCCGGGAGGATCACGCTCGCCGGCGGCGCGGGCAGGTCGGG
>JAGVUH010000202.1 GCA_019136395.1 Gammaproteobacteria bacterium | reverse complement strand
AAGCCTCTCGTCACATCACCTCATTACTCACCCCTAACGGGAATCCTGGCTCAGGATAAACCAGGCGGCGATTTCCTGGGCCAGGTAGTGTTCGACGCGGGCAATGGCCCGCCCCAGGGCTGGCACATGTTGACAAGCCTGGATCTCGCGCCGCGCCGTGGCGAGGAAGGTCGTCAGGGCGCGGGAATGGGCCAATTGGCCGTTGAGGTCGAAGACCGAGACCAGGGCCAGGGCGCAACCGGCCAGACCGGGGAGTGCCAGGGGCAGAAAGTGGGTCAGGGTGCGGCTGACCTCCGGGCTGAACCCCGCGGTGCCGTATAGGCCCACGAACAGCCCGCGCACCACGGCCAGGACGGAGAAGGTCCAGAAGAGGGTGATCAGGCGGCGGCGCAGCCGGGCCAGCCGGGCGGCGCGGGCCTGATGGTAGTGGAGCTGATCGTCCAGGCGCTGGCGCAGATAGCGCTCCCGGATTTCCTCCAGATGGGGGGGCGTGGCGGGGGGCGCGCCCAGATGCATCATCCGCAATGAGGTCTTGAGGCGGCCAAAGGTCTCCCCCAGGCCCGGGAGGTCCGGCAACACCAACCGGGGCAATTCCCAGGTGGCGATGGCGGCCCGGCAGATCTCCGCCGCCACCCGACAATGGACCCAGCGCTCATGCACCTTGCGATATTTGAGGTAGAAGCCGGCCCCCATGGCCCCAGCGGTCATGAGGAAGGCCACGGCATCGAGGGCCGGCAGGCGCAGGGCGAAGGCGATGATGCCGGCCACCAACAGGCTGGCGCCGGTGTTGAGTAACAGGGAAGAGGCGACCCAGCGGCGGAAATTCGGCGCCGTGCGGCTGGCCGTGCGGTCGACCTTGGCGAAAAAGCGCCGCAGAGTGAGCGGAACGGGGGAGGGGAGGGCCGTTACCAACCCAGGCTTATCCGCCAGGCCGTTGAGGTAGCGCAGTTCCTCATCCACGAAGGGCCGCGCCCGCCAGCCCTCGCGCCGTTGCTCCAGGGTGTTCGGGTTGAGGATGATCAGGGGTTTGCCGACGGCGCGGGCGTAAGCGACGATGTCCGCCGTGCCGCCTGGTGCCACCGCGGGGTGGCCATCCCAGACGGCGATGACCAGGTCGGCCTGATCCACCGTCTCCATGCCACATTCCAGATCGGCCTCCTGCCCGCGATATATTTGTTCAGACCCCTCACGCCCCAGATGTGCTTCGGCGGCACAAGCTGCTAATTCTCTGGCCACCTTCCCATCGGCCTCATTCCCGCCCTGTATTCGTTCAGACCCCTCGCGCCCCGGGTGTGCTTTGGCGTCATAAGCTGCTGATTCTCCCACCATCTCCCCTCTGGTGGGGAAGGGCAGGGGAGAGGGGGGCTGGACGGTGACCCCAACATTAGGCGTGCCGTGGACCTGGACCTCGGCTGCGCGGGCCAGCAGTTGCTCCTGGCGTTGCCGGTCCGCCGGGGCAAGGTCCCGCAGCAGCTCCGCCACCGACACCGGCAACACGGCGCGCCAGGGCAGCGCCATGCCCAGGACGGTCTGGGCGAAGAGGGTATCCGCCCCCGGGGCGATGGACGAGACCCCGACCAGGGTGCCCTGAATCTCCACGCTCAAGGTGCGCAGCAAGGCGGAGAGGGCCTCCCCGACCGCCTCCGGCCGACGCAGGTGCCGGTGGCCCTTGAGAGCCACGAGCCAGTGGGGACGGAGAGCGGAGGCGGCGGGGGAGGTCACGGAAGTGGCGATGTGCGGCAAACATGGGGATGTGCTGGCACATCATCGACGAAATCGGGGGATAGGAAAAGCCGGCCCTTTTGGGCTCCAGAGGGGTGCGACGTGCTAGACCCGCCGGCCAGGTTCCTGTTGGTCTAGTGTTTTCCCCTTCAACCTGTCCCACCCTGCGCCTGGCATTGAACTTTGGCTTATCCTGTCTTTACTAAAAGAGGCGCTTCTCTTCCCTTGTCGAGACAGCTTCCATTCTACTCTCCTCACCTTCTCCGCCTGCCGCAGGTGTGCCGATGGCCGATCCCCTGGTTCGCATCTTCGTCTCTTCCCCCTCCGACCTGGATCATGAGCGGGCCCTGACGCGCAACATCATCGAGGCCCTGGCCCAGGAGTATCTGCCCTATTTCAAGGTGCAGGCGGTCCTGTGGGAGCAGGAGGCCCTGACCGCGGCGCAAAGCTTCCAGGCGGGGCTGGTGCGGCCCTCGGACTGCGAGATCGTGCTGGTTATGCTCTGGGCGCGCCTGGGGACGCCCCTGGCCAACGATCCCTATGGTGGCTTGACCGGGACCGAGTGGGAGTTCGTCGACGCGGTGGAGGCCTCGGCGCGTACCGGCAGCCCGGAGGTCCTGGTCTATCGCAAGACCGCCCCCTGCCTGGTGGACGTCAACAATCCCGAGGCGGCGCGGGAGGCCCTGGCGGACCGCAACCGCCTGGAGACCTTTTTCCGCACGCACTTCTTCAATCCCGACGGCAGCTTCCGGCGCGCCTTCCGCCAGTTCAGCAACGATCATTCCTTTCGCGAACTGGTCGAGACCCAACTGCGCAAGCTCCTCAATCGTCGCATCAGCGCCGAGCGCCGCCTGACCTCCCACCTCCAGGATTGGCGGGGCAGCCCCTTTCGCGTGGACCGGCCCTTCGAGTTCAGCGACCAGCCGATCTTCGTCGGCCGGGAGACCGAGACCCGTGACCTGATCGGTCGCCTGGAGGCCAATGTCGACCGCGGCCGCGGGCTCCTGCTGGTCACCGGCCCCAGTGGCGTTGGCAAGAGTTCCCTGATCCGCGCTGGACTCCTGCCCCGGCTGGCGCGGCCCTTCCTGTTTCCCGGGATCGCTCTGTGCCGCTGGTGTCTGGTCGATCTCGCGGCGGCGGAGGGGCCCCTCCGGGCCCTGGCCACGGCCGTGAGCGCGCCGTCGATCCTCGGCGCCTCGCTGGAGCGGTTCGGGCTCGATGGCCAGGCCCTGGCCGCCCTCCTGGCGACCACCCCGGAGGTGGCCGCCAGCGAACTGGCCGCGGCCCTGGCCCAGGTCAGCATCAAGTTCGCCGAGCAGGCGGGGGCGAATGGCGGGCGGGCGCAACTGGTCATCGTCGTCGATCCCCTGGACCCCCTGTTTGGCGCCGCGACCCCCGGGAGGGGCGCTGGCCTGGCCGCGCCCGGCGTCGCCGCCGAGGGCCAGGTGAAATCCGTGGTCGTCGGGTCATCCGTCCACAGCGCGGAATCTGGCGTGACGCGGGATACCCTTCCGACCACTGGCCCGGAGCCATCCCTGGCGCTGGCCCCGGCGGCGCGGGCCTTTCTCGCCGCCCTGCGCTGCCTGGCCACCCAGGACGGCATCTGGGTCATCGCCACCCTGCGCAGCGACTTTCTTCCCCTGCTCGCCAACTTGCCCGAACTGGCGGGGGAATTGGACGAGGTGAGCTGGTTTCCCCTGCAACCCCCCGCCACCGCCCGCATCCGGCAGGTGATCGAAATCCCGGCCCGGGTCGCCGCGATCGATTTTGAAGAACCAACCAGCGGCATCGGGCGCGGCCTGGTGGACGCCCTGGAGGCGGAGGCCGGTCTGCTGACTCATTGGCCCCCCGCCTTGCAGGAGGTCCTGGACGCCCTCTACCGCCGGGCGGCCGCCCGGCGGGACGAAGGGGCGGCGCGATCATCCCTGCTGACCCTGGCCGATCTGCGCAGCCTGGGCGGCGTGACCGGTAGCCTCATCGCCCGCGCCGATGCCCTCTGGGCGGAGCTGGAGCCCTCCCAACGGGCCGCCCTGCCGACCCTGTGCCGGGCCCTGGTCACCCTGGAGGGGAGCGGGGCGCCCCGCCCCGGCCTCCGCGCCGGGGATCTCCAGACCCTGACCCGTCTGCCCGCGGTGGCGCCCCTGGTGGAGCGCCTGATCGCGGCGCGGCTGCTGGTGGCCGATGCGGAGGAGGAGGACGCCGAGGCGGTGATCGCCCCAACCTCCGCCCCCGGCATCTGGGACGACCTGCGGCGGTTGTGGCGACAAACCCGGGAGGAGCGGCGCATCCGCCATGGGGGGGTGGGACGCCTGTTGCGTTTGGGCACGGACCTGATCACCAAGGAGTCGCCCACCACCCATCAGACCCCCCTCGCCACGGACGCGTCGCCGACCACCCTCGAACCCGGTGAGGACAGCGTCGCCACCTCTGATCCCCGGGAGGCCGCCCGCCGGTGGGAGCGGTTCCGGCCCATCGCCACCCTGGTCCATCCGGTGCTGCTGGAGCGCTGGCAGCCGCTGCGGGACTTGCTCGCGGCACCGGCCCAGCGCCGGGACCTGATCCTGCGCTACCAACTCAGCCGCCAGGCACGCCTCTGGCGGCGCACCGACCGCAACCGGGAATACCTGCTGGGCGAGACCGGCTACGCCGCCGCCCAGGTCTTCGCCACCGCCTACCCGGCGGAGTTGGAACC
>JAGVUH010000573.1 GCA_019136395.1 Gammaproteobacteria bacterium | reverse complement strand
GAGATCGAGGGCGAGCATCTCAATGTCGCCTCGGTGCGCTCGTCGCTCGCGCGCCGTCTGGGCGTGGAGATCGGGGGTCTTGCCCCCCTGGACCGCCAGGCCGAGGGCGTGGTGGAGATGGTGCTCGATGCCACCGGCAACTGTCAGGCCCCCCTCACGCGGGAGCGGTTAATGAGTTGGCACGCGGCCCTCTTTCCGACCGGCTACTCGGGCCTCAGCCGGATCAGGGTCGGAGACTGGCGTGACGATGCCCTAGGTCCGATGCAGGTAGTGTCCGGACCGATCGGCAGGCGGCGGGTGCATTTTGAAGCACCACCCGCAACTTGCCTGGACGATGAGATGGCGCGTTTTCTGGCCTGGGTGAATGCCCCCGCCCGGGAACCGGCCCTCCTGCGGGCGGGGCTGGGCCATCTGTGGTTCATCACCCTCCACCCTTTTGACGACGGCAACGGCCGTCTCGCCCGGGCGATCGCCGACCTGCTGCTGGCGCGCGCCGATGGCAGCCCCCAGCGCTTTTACAGCCTGTCGGCGCAAATTCTGCGGGAGCGCAAGGACTACTATGACCTGCTGGAGCAAACCCAGAAGGGCTCCCTGGAGGTCACCCCGTGGCTGGCGTGGTTCCTAGTCGGGTTGATGCCGTGGTGACCAAGGCACGCTGCTGGCAACGGTGGGCACCCTTGCCGATGAATGACCGTCAGGTGAAGTTGCTCAATCGCTTGCTCGACGGCTTTGATGGCAATCTCACCACCGGCCGGTGGGCCAGGATCGCCAAGTGCTCACCGGATACGGCGCTGCGCGATATCAGCGACCTGGTGGCCCGCGGGGTGCTGCGTAAATCCGAGGCGGGGGGACGCAGTACCTGTTATGAACTGGCCGTCACCCCCCTTGCCGGCGAAGAAACGGGCCTGGACCGTTCCAGCGCACTTGACTCAACGTAACCGTTCAGCCCCCTCTCCCCAACCCTCCCCCGCCAGGGGGGAGGGAGTAAGAGAACCAGCGGCTTGCGCTACCAAAGCCCTCCCGGGCGCGAGGGGTCTGAGCGAAGACCCACTTATCCTTGACTACCCATTCCTGGGTCGCAACCGAAGGATTGCGACCAAAGGCTATGGACAAGGCCGCGCGGGGTGGGAACCCGAGCGGCCGGCGACCGGCACCCGGGCTCCCGATGGCCGAAATCTAACTCAAGGGCTCAGACCGTCAGCGGCCTAAACCGCGTTCTTCAGCATCAATTCCTTGATGTGGCCGATGGCCTTGGTGGGGTTGAGGCCCTTGGGACAGACCTCGACGCAGTTCATGATGCTGTGGCAGCGGAAGAGCTTGTAAGGCCCTTCCAGGAAGTCCAGGCGCTCGTCCTTGGCCTGGTCGCGGCTGTCGGCGAGGAAGCGCCAGGCGGAGAGCAGGGCCTGGGGCCCGAGGAACTTCTCCGGATTCCACCAGAAGGAGGGGCAGAAGGTGGAGCAACAGCCGCACATGATGCACTCGTAGAGGCCGTCCAGCTTGTCGCGCTCCGCCGGGGACTGGAGGATCTCCTGCTCCGGGGTGGGTTCCTTGCGCTTCAGCCAGGGCTCGATGGCCTTGTACTGCTCGTAGAACTGGGTCATGTCCACCACCAGGTCGCGGATGACCGGGCGGCCGGGGAAGGGGCGCACCTCGACCGGTTCCTTGAGGTCGGCGATGGGGGTGACGCAGGCCAGCATGTTGGTGCCGTTGACGTTGACGCCATCGGAACCGCAGACGCCCTCGCCGCAGGAGTGGCGGAAGGCGAAGGTCTCGTCCTGGGCCTTGATGGCCTTGAGGGCATCCCGCAGCATCATGCCGCGGAAGGTCTCGATGTCGTAGTCCTGCATGCGGGGCTTCTGGCCCGACTCGGGATCGTAGCGATAGACACGGAATTTCATGGTTGTCGTCCCTCGGCCTGGCTCAGTAGACGCGCTCTTTGGGCGGGAAGCTCTCGACGGTCAGCGGCTTGGTGCGCACCGGCTTGTAGTCGAGACGATCACCCTCCAGGAAGTAGAGGGTATGCTTCAGCCAGTTGACGTCGTCGCGCTTGGGGTAGTCGGGACGGGAATGGGCGCCGCGGCTTTCCTGACGATAGAGGGCGGAGGCGGCCAGGGCCATGCCGACATCGAGGAGGTTCTCCAGTTCCAGGGCCTCGATGCGCGCGGTATTGAAGACCTTGGAGTGGTCGGTGAGGCGCACGTCGGGCATCTCGGCACGGATCTCCTTCATCTTCTCCAAGCCCTCGGCCATGATCTCCTCGGTGCGGAAGACGCCGGCGTGATCCTCCATGCAGCGGGTCAGCTTTTCGCGGGTCTCGTGGACGCTCGGGCCCTTGCCGTGCTGGTCCCAGCGCTTGAGGCGCCCCATCGCATAATCCAGGCTGGAGGGGTCGATGTCGCGGTGGAAGGGGTTGTCCTTGACGTAGTCGATGATGTTCTTACCCGCCAGGCGGCCGAACACCAGGATGTCGAGCAGGGAGTTGCCCCCCAGCCGGTTGGCGCCGTGGACCGAGGCGCAGGCGCATTCACCCGCGGCGTAGAGCCCGGGCATGGCCTCCTCGCCGCTGCCGGCCGGCATGACGACGCGGCCGAAGCGGTCGGTGGGGATGCCACCCATCACATAGTGGGCGGTGGGGAAGACCGGAATGGGCTCTACCACCGGGTCGACGCCAGCGAAGATCTTGGCGCTCTCGCGAATGCCCGGCAGGCGCTTGGCGATGACGCTCTCGCCCAGGTGGTCCAGCTTGAGCAGGACGTGGTCACCCTTGGGCCCGGCGCCCCGCCCTTCCTTGACCTCGGTGACGATGGAGCGGGCTACGACGTCGCGGCTGGCCAGGTCCTTGGCCTTGGGGGCGTAGCGCTCCATGAAGCGCTCGCCACGGCCGTTGAGCAGATAACCGCCCTCGCCGCGCACGCCCTCGGTGATGAGCATGCCCTTGCCGGCGATACCGGTGGGGTGGAATTGGTAGAACTCCATGTCCATCAGGGGCACGCCGGCGCGCAGGGCCATGGCCATGCCGTCGCCGGTGTTGATGTGGGCGTTGGAGGTGGTGCGGAAGACCTGGCCACAACCGCCGGTGGCCAGCAGGGTGCACTTGGCCTCGATGAGCAGGGGCTCGCCGGTCTCGATCTCCAGGACCAGGGCGCCGCAGACCACGCCCTCGGCGTCCTTGACCAGGTCGATGGCGAAGAACTCGTCAAAGAAGTGGGTCTTGGCGCGCAGGTTCTGTTGATAAAGGGTGTGGAGGATGGCGTGACCGGTGCGGTCCGCCGCGGCGCAGGTGCGGGCGGCCTGATCGCCGCCGAAGTTCTGGCTCTGGCCGCCGAAGGGCCGCTGGTAGATCTTGCCGTTGTCCAGGCGGGAGAAGGGCACACCGTTGTGCTCCAGCTCGTAGACGGTGGGGATGGCCTCGCGGCACATGAACTCGATGGCGTCCTGGTCGCCCAGGTAGTCCGAGCCCTTGACGGTGTCGAACATGTGCCAGTGCCAGTTGTCCGGCAGGACGTTGGCCAGGGCGGCGTTGACGCCACCCTGGGCGGCGACGGTGTGGGAGCGGGTCGGGAAGACCTTGGAGACCACGGCCACGCGCAGCTCGGCGTTGGCCAACTGGATCGCCGCGTTCAGCCCGGCGCCGCCGGCGCCGATGATGAGGGCGTCAAAATTTCTTCTATTCAGTGACATGGTGTTCTCGAAAGCAGTTCTCGCCGAGGCCGGTTGCCGATGCACCCGGGTCGGATGAGGGCCAGTTCCTGGTCAGATTCAGGGAGCAGAGGGATGGCCGAAGGCCCGCTACCTCAGCCGAGGATGGTCAGGACCCAGAGACCGGTGCCGATGAGCCAGAGGGCCAACAGGGTCAGGGCCGCGACGCGCAGGCCCAGGGGATGCACGTAGTCGATGATGGCATCGCGCACGCCGACCCAGGAGTGGAGCAACAGGGCGCCGACGAAGATCAGCAGGCCGATGCGCACCAGGGGCTGGCTCAACCATTCCACCCAGGCCACGAAATCAGCGGGTGGGGCGAAGGAGAGGGTCAACAGGAGATAGACGAAGAACAACAGCAGGAGGACGGCGGTGACGCGCTGGTAGACCCAGGCTCGAAATCCCGAGGCTTGGCGACTCATGACAGTGCTCCCAGGAGGATGAGGGCGAGAACGGGCGCGGCGACGAGGACGGCCCAGGCCGTCTGCCGGTAGACCGGCTTCTCGATACCGATGTCGATGTCCAGCATCAGGTAGCGGATACCCGCCAGGAAGTGATGCATCAGCGCCCAGAGGAACAGGAACAGAAAGGCCTTGAACAGCCAACCCGCGACGAGTTGCGCCGCCGCCTCGAAGCCCGCTGGTCCGGCGACCGACAGGGCCAGCAGATAGACGAAGTACGGCAGGGTGGCGACCATGGCGACGCCACTGATACGGTGACCGATGGACATGACCCCCGCCACCGGGAGCCGGATGACCAGCAGGTTTAAAAAGAAAGGTCTTTTTTGGGTGGTAATCATCATCACTTTCCGGTTTTCAACGCAATCCCGGGGCAAAAAACACCCCATCGGGGCCTGCTGAGGGCTAACACCACTCCGCCCCACCACAACCTCGCGATTCGATAGGCCTTGTAACAATCGCACATTTGATGCGGCGCAGCAATCCCGATTTAATTATCGGATGGGCGGATTGGCCCATTTTATCGGCAATCCCTCTCCGTTGCCCTGCCCGTTGCCCCTGCCCGTTGGCGGGGCGGACACCTCAGGCATCCGCCGCCCCCTGACGGCGGTGAAGGCGACGCTGGTCAGGCTGGAGAGAAAGGCGACGAAGGCGGCGCTCGCCAGCCCCGCCGCCAGGTTGTCCGCGCCCACCGCCAGGTAGAGGATGGCCGCGTCGTTACCCGCCCAGGCCAGCCAGACAAAGACCAGATTGGTCGCCGCCGACAGGACGGCACCCAGCATGAGGATGCGCATGACCCCGTAACGGGCCGCCATGAGCCCCCCCAGCAGGCCCCCGGCAATGCTCACGACCACGCCAAAGGTCTTGACCGCGGTGGCGATCTGGGTCTTGGTAAAACCCAGGTCCTGATAGAAGACGTTGGCGATGACCCCCAGCACCACGTCGGAAATCCGGTAGAGACCGATCAGGGCCAGGAGCAGCAGGGCGGTGCGAACCCCGTAGCGGGCGAAGAAGTCCAGCACCGGGGCCACCCAGAGCTCCCGGGCCATATCCGGGTCAACCAGCTTGAGCCGGACCAGCAGCCAGCCAGTGAGGCCCGCGGCCAGGATCGCCAGCAGGAAGTGCAGGGCCTCGAAGACAAAGCCGATCAGCGGCCCCTCCCCTGCCGCCGTCCGCCCGGCGGCGAAGGCGTCGGCACTGAGGAAAAAGGCCCCGACGAAGGCACCGACCCCGCCAGCGAAGACGAGCAGCAGCCGGAAATAGTCCCAGCCCCCGTGACGACGGCTCGCCGCTCGCCGGCCCGCCGGTTCCCGGATCAGCAGGGTGGTGAGGATGCCCACCCCCAGGGTCCCGGCCATGGCGACGTAGGTCCAGCGCCAGGCCTCGTAGACATAGTGCTCCGCCGTCGTGCCCAGGGCGGCAGCCAGGAACAGGGCCCCGGCCCCGGAGACCACCATCCCCACTCGATAACCGGCGATATAGGTGGCCGACATCAGCGCCTGGAGGCTGGTCTCCGCCGCCTCGATGCGATAGGCATCGATGACGATGTCCTGGGTCGCCGCCGCAAACCCCAGCAGCACCGCCGCCAGGGCCATGTACGTCAGGCTGGCGCCGCCCTGGGCCGGGTCGATGGCCGCCATCAACAGAATGGCCGTGAGGATGGCCAGTTGCGCCACCAGCAACCAGGCCCGGCGGCGCCCCAGCCAGCGGGTCAGGAAGGGCCAGGGGACATGATCGACCAGGGGCGCCCAGACGAACTTGAAGGAATACCCCAGGGCCGCCCAACTGAAGAAGGTCACCGCCCCCCGGTCCACCCCGGCCTCGCGCAGCCACAGCGACAGGGAGGAAAAAATCAGCAGCAGCGGAATCCCGGCCGAAAAGCCCAGGAAAAACATGGCGATGACCCGCGAGTCCAGGAAGGCCCGCAGGGCGGCTCCCCAGGAGGTATTGGCGGTGACCGCGGAATCCGTACTCGACATGGGCGCTCGTCCCCGGCAGGTAAAACACAGGAAGCCTGGCAGACCTCAGCCGGAAACCGCAGACTGCCCGGAAAAAGTTTACCATTCGCCCATCCTCCGCCCCAGGCAGAACCCCAAGCCATGATCGATCCCCACCTCTTTGACGAAACCGATCCCAGCAAATGGCGCCTGGCCATCCGGGTCATGGCCATGCCCGCCGACACCAATGCCGCGGGTGACATCTTTGGCGGTTGGCTGATGTCCCAGGCGGACATCGCCGGGGCGACGGTCGCGGTCCAGGCCGCGGCCGGGCGGGTCGTGACCGTCGCCGTCAACGAATTCCGTTTCGTCTCGCCGGTCGCGGTGGGCGATCTGGTGGAGATCTACGCCCGGGTCCAGCGCCGGGGCACCACCTCGGTCCGGGTGGAGATCGCCGCCTGGGCCCGGCGGGAAATCA
>JAGVUH010000178.1 GCA_019136395.1 Gammaproteobacteria bacterium | reverse complement strand
CTCCCCTGCCCCCGTTGCCAAAGGCCGGCGGCGCTGGCGATGGCCGTCACCGCCGGCCGGCCCTCCGTGAGGGTACCGGTCTTGTCGAAGACGAAGTGATCGATGCTCGACAAACTCTCCAGCACCGCCCCCGTCTTGACCAGGATGCCATGACGGGCGCCGAGTCCCGAGGCGACGGCAATCGCCATGGGGGTGGCCATGCCGAAGGCGCAGGGACAAGTGATGATGAGCACGGCGGTGGCCGCCATCAGGGCCACTTCCAGGTCCGTACCCAGCCAGAAGAGGAAGGTGGCCAACCCCAGGCTCAGGGTGACGGCGACAAACCAGGGCACGATCCGATCGGCGGTGCACTGGATGGGGGCCTTGCTAGCCTGGGCTTGCTCCACCAGGGCGATGATGCGACCCAGGGCCGTGTCGCGCAGCAGGCCCTCGACCCGGACCCGCAGGACGCCGGGACCGTTGAGGGTGCCGGCCGCCACCCGGTCCCCCTGGGCCTTGAGCACGGGCCGTGACTCACCGGTGAGCATGGACTCGTCCACCTGGCTTTTACCCTCCAGGATGAGGCCATCCACCGGGACCTTCTCCCCCGGCCGCACCAGGACCGTCTCGCCAGCCTTGAGGGCGCGCATCGGCAGCAGCACCTCCTCATCATCCCGCAGGACGGTCGCGACCTTGGGCTGGAGATCGAGGAGTCGCTGGGTGGAGGCCACCGCCTGACGCTTGGAGATGGACTCAAGAAAGCGCCCGACCAGGATCACGAAGAGGAAATTGACCACCGTGTCCCAATAGACATCACTGATCTGGGTGCCCGTCACCGTCACATAGAGCGAGTACAGGTAAGTAATCGAGACGCCGATGGCAATGGGCAGATCCATGGTCAGGCTGCGGGCCCGCACCCCCCGGACCGCGCCCTGGTAAAAAGGCCAACCCGAATAGAGGAGCACGGGCGTGGCGATGGCAAAACCAATCCAGTGGAACAGGCCACGGAACTCCCCCTCATCCGCCCCCGCGTAAAGGGCGATGGAGATCCACATCAGGTTCATCATGCCAAAGGCGGCCACGGCCATGCGGTAGAGCAGGCGGCGATTGGCCCGTTGCAGGGAACCCTCTGCCACCTCGGGATCGAAGGGCATGGCAACGTAGCCGATCTCCCCTAGGCGCTTGAGGACCTGGGACAGCTTGAGGCGACGGTTATCCCAGCGCAACCGCAGGCGCCGGCCAGTGAGATTGACCCGCGCCTCGGCCACCCCGGGCAGGGCTTTCAGGCTATTCTCGATCAGCCAGACGCAGGCCGCGCAGTGGATGCCCTCCACCAGCAGGTTGATTTCCCGGACCTCGCCCAGGGAGTCCACGAACTCCTCCTGAACCTCGTCGATGTCGTAGAGGGCCAGGTCCTTGGGAGGCTCCGGGGGGGGGCCAAGGAGTTCGCCCTCGGGCGTGCGTTGGTAAAAGCCCTCCAACCCCGCGGCATGGATCGCCTCGCACACCGATTTGCACCCGGTGCAGCAAAACACGCGCGGGATACCCCGAATCGGGGCCTGAACCATGGCCTTGGGGGTTACCTCCAGACCACAATGGAAGCACCCCATCGGGGTAGAGGTCGCGGAGGGGGTGGGAGCCGTGGGATCAGTCACCGCCAGCGATCCGCTCGCGGAAGGGGCTCGGGTCAGCTAGAGACGCCAGCCAAGATCCGGCAACTGGCTGGCAGGGAAGAAATCTCAATTAACGGCCGGCTGCGCCGTTCTGACGGCTGGGCCCGGCACCTGAACGCGGCGGCCATGGGTGAATTCCTCCCCGCCATGGCGGACGGCCACCAGGGTGTCCCAGGCCCCAACCAGGGGAAAGTTGACGTCCACCCGATAACGGCCGGGTCCTTCCTCGATCATGGGCAGGTCGAAATCCCGCTGGGAATCCGAGGGGCGGTAGGCGTAAAAGTGCGCCTCCTCGACGGCCGCCGGCCGTCCGGCCTTATCGACCAGGAAGAAGCGCAGGGACTTAGGCTCGCCAACCACCAAATCCTGTGGCACATCGGCCTGCATCACCCAGCCGGGATCACGGGCCTGCCTGCTGGCCCAGTTCTTTTCGTGATTCTGACCACGGTCATAGAAATTATCGATCACTAGGCCCGGATTGGTGGATACTCCCAGAATGACCAGGGTGAGATTGACGACGAGGACCACAGAGACCAGGGCGATCCACCCGATTACCCAAGGACTCTTCCAGGCAGGCATGGACTTGGTCTGCGCGCGGGGGTCTGTCATGGCACCATCAGCTCCAACGGGAGATACAAAAGGCAATGGCCGATATTGTAACCACGCCGCGTCCACCACGGGGAAGAATCGAGAGGCACTGCGGGGCCCGGAAATCCCTTTCAGGCCCCCTGGGAGGCTACCCAGAGTTCCAGGTCTCGCCACATCCCCCTTGGAACAGTTCCCTCTCGCCTATTACTTGGCGGCTAGCCTCTGTTAGCGGACCCACCACCCTCAGGGCTGTGGCTTGGGGCCGATAAAGATACTGGTACGTTCCGTGGCGATGACCTGGCCATCGGGCCGGGTGGCCTCGATGCGGAAGACAACGTCTTCGCGCTCCGCCTTCAGATTCTTACGCGGCACCTTGACGAAGACCATGGCCGGAGAGACAAAGCCCTTGCGAGCCTTCACGGCTTCATCGGCGCCGATCAGTTGCATACCCTCGGGACCAAAGGCACTGATCCGCACCTCCAGGTCTTCGTTCTGCTTGTTGAGGATCTTCAGGGTGTACTTGTTCTGGATGGAACCATCCGTAAGGGTGGCAAAGAGGGGCGCCCGTTCATGCAGAACCTTGAGTTCCATCGGATCCAGGGCCGTCAAACCGTAGAGGATGCCGGAGAGCGCGGCCAGGAGAATGGCGGTGTAGATCCAGACCCGCGGACGGGTCAGGAGCGGTTTGACGGGCTTGCCCTCCAGTTCGTCAAGGGAGGCATATCGGATAAGGCCGACGGGCCGACCGAGCTTGACCATCACGGCGTCGCAGGCGTCCAGGCACAGGGCGCATGTGATACAGCCCTCCTGCTGGCCCTGGCGGATGTCGATGCCCGTGGGGCAGACGGCGACGCATTGATTGCAGTCGACGCAGTCGCCCGTGCTCCGCTCCGACTCCTTCTGACCCTTCTTGACCCGACCACGGGGTTCGCCGCGGTGGAAGTCGTAGGTCGGCAGGATGGTGGTACGGTCGATCATGACGCCCTGAATACGGGCGTAGGGGCAGAGCCAGAAACAGGCCTGTTCGCGCAGCCAGCCTGCCAGGACATAGGTACCGACGGTAAAGAGGGCCACGGTGACATAGGCGGCGATACCGGACTGGCCGGTAAAGAACTCGACCCAGAGGGTCGGGGCATCGACGAACCAACTGACGAAGGCGAATCCGGTCGCGAAGCCGATCAGGGCCCAAACCAGATGCTTGAGCGCCTTGACGCGGAACTTGGTGAAGTCCATGGGGCCTTTATCCAACTTCCGCCGGGCCGCCGGCTGTCCCTCTAATTTTTCCTCGATCCAGGTGAAGACGTCGGTCCAGACTGTCTGGAAACAGAAGAAGCCACACCAGACGCGCCCCGCCAGGGCCGTCACCACTGCTAGCAAGATGGCGAAGAAGAGCAGCAACAGTGACAGCATCCAGAAATCCTGGGGGAGGATGGTGGCACCAAAGATATGGTACTGACGCGCCGGGATGTCCCAGAGGATGGCCTGGCGTCCGTCCCAGCGCACGTAGGGGCCGAGGAAAAACAGGATCCAGATGGCGGCGGACACCCATTTGATGGTGCGCCATTTTCCAGGCATGCGCTTGGCATGGATGGTCTCGCCACCCGTGTTGACGTGCCACTGACCGGCTTCAGCATAAAGCTCTTCCGCCGCCGTGCTTTTGTCGCTCTGCTCGTTGCTCACTGAATCCTCTCCCAGATAATGCCAGCGCCAGGCAATGGAACCGGCCGGCCAGACCCGCCACGCAATATAAAAATTTAGCCTAAAAGGGCCGTCCCGGCATTGCGCAAACGCAACTAACTCCCAAGCGATCCCAGCCATTTACATGGCCCCAAAGCCCTCGGCGGCCCCTTCCCCCCAGGTGATCGCGGGACGCGGTGGGAGGAATCGGCATTCGGGAAGTGATGTCAATCCGACGCCAAAAAGAAAGGGGGCAATCGCCCCCTTTTCATTCCGCCTGACGGCTAGGCGTCAGGTGTTCTTATGCGCCCGAGCGTCCTTGTCCATCAGGGCCTTCACCTTAAAACCAAGGAAGATGATGATGATAATGGCGATGATGACCATCAGGATGGACATCCACATCACCGGGTCCCAGTTCATCATGTTTGAAAAGAAGCTCACGCTGCGCTCCTCCGCTTACCGCTTACAAGACCAACGTCCGGGGCGGAAAAGATCCGCCCCGGGTCCAGCATCCTGTTTATTTGCCGCCACCTAGCTCGTGGACATAAACCACCAGCTTTTTGATTTCCACCGGATCCAGCTTACCGGTCTCGGCGAACGCGGGCATAACGGCATCACGGGTACCCTCGACCCCGACCTGGTTCACGCCATAAAGAATGGTGTGCTTGGCGCTCTCCAGGCCACCCGGCTCGAAGCGCCAGATGCCATCGGTTAGATTGGCGGCACCCACGGTGACGACCTCACCCCCGGGCAATTCCGCCAGGATACCGTTTGCCGTCGGTCCATGGCAGGCATTACAACCCTTGGAGTTGTAGAGCGCCCAACCCTGATCCGTGGCTTTGCCCTGGCTGAGGTCCACGACGAACTGCGCGAGGGCATCAACCTCGGCGGGGGAAAGGATGTCCTTATGGGCCGTCATGGCACCCTTACGACCGTAGGTAATGGTCTCGGTTAGCTTGGCAATGCTGCCGCCATAGAGCCAGTCATCATCCACCAGCACCGGATAGCCGGGGTTCCCCTGGCCACCACTGCCATGACAAGCGGCGCAGTAATCACCGAAGAGCACCTTGGCGGATGCCATGGTGTACTGCGTCAAGGCCGGATCGGCCAGAATTTGCTCGGCGGTCTTCGCGGCAACCTGCTCCTCGTATTGAGCACGCATTGCCTGCAAATCCTGGAGACCTTCCTGGTACTCCTTCATCTGGGTCCAGCCCATCACGCCTTTGGTGAAACCATCACCTTCCGCCGGCTGATAGGGCATGGGCCACATGGGATAGAGGATGAAATAACCGATGACGAAGGCGATGGATGCCCAGAAGCCGATCATCCACCAACTCGGCGGCGGATTGTTCAACTCCCGGAGATTATCGTCCCAGAAGTGACCGGTGTTGTTTTCACCGGGAAAGGGGTTAGGTCCCGCCATTTTTTTCTCCACTGTCTTTGTTGTCCTCATCGAACAGGACGTAGCGCTGGGATTCGAGCCGGTCCTTGTTCTTGGGACGAAATACCTGGAAGTACGCCACCACCATCGCGATAAAGATGACCACCGTCAGGATCGTGCCGATCCAGTCGTTCGTGGTCATCGCCTCCCAATCGGTGTGGAAGTACTCGCTGAGACTAGTCACGATAGACCTTGCTCTCGTCAAGCTTGACCATGGTGCCCAGGACCTGAAGGTAGGCCACCACGGCATCCATCTCGGTCTTGCCTTGGAGCAAGGCTGGCGCCGCCTGGATATCCGCGTCCGTGTATGGCACACCGATCGTCCTCAGGCCCCGCATGTGGGACTGAATGGTCTCGGGGTCCGGGGAAGCCTTGTCCAGCCAGGGATAGGCGGGCATCACCGATTCCGGCACCAGGGCCTGGGGCCGGCGCAGGTGGGCGCGCTGCCACTCATCGGAGTACTTGCCGCCGACGCGCGCCAGGTCAGGACCGGTACGCTTGGAGCCCCATTGGAAGGGATGATCGAACATGGACTCGGAAGCCAGGGAGTAATGGCCATAGCGCTCCTTCTCATCGCGGAAGGGACGGATCATCTGCGAATGGCAGGTGTAGCAACCCTCGCGGGTATAGATGTCCCGGCCGGCGAGTTCGAGGGCGGTATAAGGCCGCATGCCATCACCCGGCTTCCAGTTGGCCTTGAGGGCCCCAGCTTCACCGACGGCGACGATGGGTTCCTGACCGACCTTGCTCCAGACGATCTCCGGATAGCGGTTGTGCTCCATGGTGTTCTTCAGATAGAAGAGGGGCACGATCTCGACGAGGCCACCGACGGAGAGCACGATGGCGACCATGATCAACAGGGCCCAGATATTCCGCTCCAGGCGGTCCTGAAGGCCCTTGGGGGGGGTATTTTCAGCCATGGGTCTATTACCTCTTGCTCAGGCAGTGGCCAGGCGGGCCTTCTGCAGGCTGCCGGAGGACACGGACTTGCTGACGGTCATCAGCACGTTGAAGAGCATGATGATGGCGCCAAAGAGGAAGATGCCGCCGCCCACCGTGCGCATGGCGTAGTAGGGATGCATGGCATCCACGGTCTCGACGAAGGTGTAGGCCAGGTTGCCGTACTCGTCGAAGGCGCGCCACATCAGGCCCTGCATGATGCCTGACACCCACATGGCGACGATGTAAACCACGGTGCCAATGGTCAGGGTCCAGAAGTGGAAGTTGACCAACTTCTCCGAGAACATCTCGGTGTGCCAGAGACGGGTCATGAGGTGATAGATGGAGCCGATGGCGACGCCGGCCACCCAGCCCAGGGCGCCGGAATGCACGTGACCGACGGTCCAGTCGGTGTAGTGGGACAGGGCGTTGACGGTCTTGAGGGACATGACCGGGCCCTCAAAGGTCGACATGGCGTAGAAGGCCAGGGCGACGATGAGGAAGCGCAGGACATAGTCGGTGCGGAGCTTATCCCAGGCCCCGGAGAGGGTCATCATGCCGTTCACCGCGCCACCCCAGGAGGGGATGATCATGGCGATGGACACGGCGGCGCCCAGGGAGCCGGTCCAGTCTGGGAGGGCGGTGTACTGGAGGTGATGGGCGCCCAGCCAGACGTAGCCGAACATCAGGGCCCAGAAATGAATCACGGAGAGGCGATAAGAGTAGACGGGGCGATTGGCCTGCTTCGGCACGAAGTAATACATCATGCCCAGGAACCCGGCGGTCAGATAGAAGCCGACGGCGTTATGGCCCCACCACCACTGGATCATGGCGTCCTGGGTGCCGGAGAAGAGGGAGTAGGACTTGAACAGACCCACGGGGATGGCCAGGCTGTTCACCACGTGCAGATAGGTGATCATCACCATCATGCCCAGATAGAACCAGTTCGACACATAGATGTGCGAAGTCTTGCGGATCGCCAGGGTCATGATGAAGTTGAAGGAGAAGGCCAACCAGACCACGGCGATGAGGATGTCGATGGGCCACTCCAGTTCGGCGTACTCCTTGCCCTCGGTCAGTCCCAGGGGAAGGGTGATGACGGCGGAGACGATGATGAGATTCCAGCCCCAGAAGACGAACCAGGCCAGTTTGTCACTCCAGAGGCGGACACCGCAGGTGCGCTGGACCGTGTAGAAGGCCGTGGCCATGAGGGCGCAACCGCCGAAGGCGAAGATCACCGCGTTGGTATGCAGGGGGCGCAGGCGCCCGAAGGTCAGATAAGGAATATCGAAATTCAGGAATGGCCAGGCCAATTCCGCCGCGATGTAGACGCCCACGGCCGCGCCTACCACTAGGTAGACGACCGCCATGACGGTGAACCAGCGTACAACGTCGAAGTTGTACTTCTGTTCGAGTCCAGTTTCCATAAAACCTCCCCGAAATGACTGGAGAAACAATGTAGGTATGACCATTCCGTGCCGCATCCCAAGCCACGCCCGGTCCCTGGCATAACGGCGGCAATAACAAAGGATCAGCCCCCTAAAGTCAAGGTCAGGCGGTCGGCTAACCCCTGACTTGGGGGAAATCACTGACTATTTTTTGATCTGCGTCAGATTGGGGGGGCGAGAAGGGGAGATGCGAGGGAACCCGTGGCCGGATGGCACCGAAGGGCTTTCCCCTATTCGGGAAGAAGTTATTTGAAGAAGGCTTCCAGGGAGAACCCCTCTTTTTCGAGGATATCCCGCAGCCGGCGCAGGGCATCCATCTGGATCTGTCGGACCCGTTCCCGGGTCACACCCAGTTCTTCCGCCACCTTTTCCAGGGTGCTGTTCTCATAGGCATGGATCCCAAAGCGCCGCTCGATCACCTCGCGCTGCTTGCTGCTCAATTTGGCCAGCCAGTGGTCGAGGTTAACCCGCACCTCCTGGTCCTGAATCCGGTCAGAGGGATCCGTGGCGTCCTCATCCTGCAGGAGATCCACCAGGGGTTTGTCGGCATCCTTGCCCAAGGGGGTATCGACGGAGGCGATATGCTCATTCAACCCGAGCAGGCGCTTGACCTCGGCGCTCGGGCGCTCGAGCAACGCCGCCACCTCCTCGACGCTGGGCTCGTGGTCCAGGCGTTGGGATAGGAGCCGCGAGGCGCGGAGATAGACATTGATCTCCTTGACCACATGAATGGGCAGACGCACGGTACGGGTCTGATTCATGATGGCCCGTTCGATGGTCTGGCGGATCCACCAGGTGGCGTAGGTGGAGAAACGAAAACCGCGTTCCGGGTCAAACTTCTCCACGGCACGGATGAGGCCCAGGTTGCCCTCCTCGATCAGATCCAGCAAGGGCAGGCCTCGGTAGAGGTACCGCCGGGCGATCTTCACCACCAGACGCAGATTGCTGACGATCATGCGTTGGCGGGCCTCATA
The DNA here is from genome assembly GCA_019136395.1 of Gammaproteobacteria bacterium. The sequence continues at coordinate 12,943 of JAGVUH010000178.1, read as the reverse complement.
ATCGCCCGCCTGGGCAAGGCGGGCCAGGCGCACCTCTTCCTCCGCCGTCAACAGGCGGGAGGCACCAATTTCGTTGAGATAGATGCGGGTGGCGTCGAGATCGGCATCGTCCGCCGTGAGGGGGGACCGCTCTCCCACCGCCTCGGTGTCCTCATCACCCCCTTCGTCTGGGGCGAGGACCTGTGGCAGGTCCCCGGCCCCTTCATCCTCCGGCTGGGTCAGGTTGACCAAGGCCGGGTCAAGGTCATCATCCTGATCAAGGTCCTCGCGTGCCTCAACCGTGGCCACGCGAAAACTCACCGCCGGGGAACCCGATGGGGAATGACCCGCGAAGGGACGCCTGCTCATCCCGCCGCGCAAACTGCCGTCAGGTTACCTGGCGCTACAACATCCAGAATGATTGCGAAGTGGAACATATCCTGCCCTCCCGGCCCATCCACGATCTCGATTCTTGGGTGTTTATTATCCATTTCCTCGCCCGCGGCCACCAGAACATGGGGACGGAACCATCTGGGGCGAGGCCAATCAGGGTCTTGATCGGAATGATAAAGACACCCCATGGTTCACGTCCACTGCAACCGGACGGCTAGTCCGGCCCTTCAGGCCAGTCCGCTCAGCAAGGGGACAAAGTTGACCGGCTCCAGAATCTCCGGGGTATAGCCCTCGGGGGTCCTGATGAGTCTCACCAGCACCTGCTCGGCACCCAGCCCCATGGGCAGCACCATGCATCCGCCAATCCTGAGTTGCTGCACCAGGGCCCGGGGGATGCCTGGGGGCGCGGCGGTGACGAGGATGGCATCGAAAGGGGCATACTCCGGCCAGCCGAGGCCGCCGTCGGCGTGCCGCAGGCGGACATTGCGCAGCCGCAATTCAGCCAGTCGACGGCGCGCCGTCTCCAGCAGGGCGGCGACCCGCTCGACGCTGTAAACCCGGCGTGCCAGGGAGGCGAGCACGGCCGTCTGAAATCCGGAACCGGTACCAATCTCCAGGATGGCTTGAGGGCGACGCGGTTCCAGCAGGGCTTCGGTCATGCGCGCCACCGTGTAGGGTTGGGAGATCGTCTGGCCATGACCGATCGGCAGGGCGGCATCTTCATAGGCATGACTGGCCAGGGCCTCATCCACGAAGCGATGGCGGGGCAGGCGGCTCAGGAGGTCCAATACGTCGCCATTACGAATGCCTGCCGCTATCAGGCGCCGCCGCAACCGTTCCCGGGTACGCGCCGAGGTCATGCCGACGCCGGCATCTTCCCCGCCAGCGGGGTGGGTCGCGTCCCCCCCCCTCAAGCACAGGCCTCCAGCCATTCCGACAGGGGCTCAAGCAGGCCATGGCGGGTCAGGTCTACCTGCAAGGGGGTCACGGAGACGAAACCATGACGCGAGGCATAAAAGTCCGTTCCTGGCCCGGCATCCGCCTCGGCGCCGGCCGGGCCGACCCAGTAGATGGTCCGCCCGCGCGGATCCTGGGCCTTGGTCACGGGCTCGGCCTTGTGGCGATGCCCCAAGCGCGTGGCCTGCATCCCGGCCAACTGCGCGTAAGGCAGGTCTGGCACATTGACGTTGAGGATGAGGTTGGAACCCAGGGCCTCCGCATCCAGGTTGGCCACCAGTTTGGCCGTCACCTGGGCCGCCGTTTCCAGATACTTGGGCTCATGGGAGGTGATGGAGATCGCCATTGCCGGCAGACCCAGAAAACGGCCTTCGGTAGCCGCCGCCACCGTACCCGAATAGAGGACATCGTCGCCCAGATTGGCGCCATGGTTGATACCCGCGATGACCAGATCCGGCTCCTCCTCCAGGAGTCCCGTGATGGCCAGATGCACGCAGTCCGTGGGGGTGCCCTCGACGTAATAGTGGCCATTCCCCAGTTCATGAGCGCGCAGGGGCCTGGTCAGGGTCAGGGAATTACTGGCACCGCTGCGGTCGCGATCCGGGGCGACAATGGTGACCGAACCGAATTGCACCAGGTGCTGGGCGAGGATGAGCAGCCCGGGGGATTGATAGCCATCGTCATTGCTGAGGAGGATACGCATGCTGGAACCCTGTGGCGGAAGCGGGCTTATCATACTGGAATTGGCCAGCCACTACCTGGCCGGCGCAAGGAGGTGACACCGGCGGGTGCCAGCGGTTCATAACCCAAACCGGCCGCTCAGGAACGGGTTCTGGCGGACCCGCCGTCAACCCCGCCCAGGGGGTATACTCACTGGCAACTGGTATGAGCCTCTGAGCCATCGTGAGCCGCCCCCCTGATCCTGATGAACGCCAACTCTTCCGCGCCGAGGTGGAAGACGCGGCTCCGCTTGACCTCGAGCTGCCGGAACCCTGGCGCCGGCGGCCCAAGCCCTATCCCATTGAACAACCCAAACACCTGGCAGAGGATGACCAGCCACTTAGCCTGGCCGAGACAGAGGTCGAGACCCATGAATTCCTTTTCTACGCCAAACCCGGCGTTCAGCAACGGGTCCTGCACGATCTCCAGCGGGGGGCCATCCCCAGGGAACTGGAACTGGATCTGCATGGCCTGACCGCGGCCTTCGCCGAACAACTCTGTGACGAGTTTCTGGCGGCCTGCGCCCGGCGCCGGGTACGCTGCGCCCAGATCATCCATGGGAAGGGATACGGCTCCCAGGAGCGGCAGCCGATTCTGAAGCGCAAGGTGAATTATTGGCTGCGCCTGCGCCCGGAAGTCCTCGCCTTCTGCTCCGCCACCCGCCGGGACGGGGGTACCGGAGCCGTTTATGTCTTGCTGCGTAACCCGGATAAGAGCCATAGCTCCGGGCAGCGCTGAGGGCGCGAGGCAGGCGGGAAATCCCGCTGACCCTTATGATGGCGCGCGTCCTCCGAGCGGTGACGGCTAATAATTCCGTAACCCCAGGACATCCTGCATGTCGAAGAGGCCTACCCCCCGGCCGGCCAGCCAGCGTGCTGCGCGCACCGCCCCTTGGGCGAAGGTCAGGCGGCTGGAGGCCTTGTGGGTGATTTCGACGCGTTCACCGTCGGCGGCGAACCAGACGCTATGCTCGCCGACCACGTCGCCGGCGCGGATGGTCTCGAAGCCGATGGCTTGACGCGGACGGGGACCGGTCTGGCCCTGACGCCCGTAAACGGCAACCTCGCCCAGATCGCGGCCTAGAGCCGCGGCCACGACCTCCCCCATGCGTAGCGCGGTGCCGGAGGGCGCGTCCACCTTGTGGCGATGATGAGCCTCGATGATCTCGATATCCGCTTCCTCGCCCAGGACCCGGGCGGCGATATCAAGCAGCTTGAAGCACAGATTCACCCCCACGCTCATGTTGGGTGCGAAGACGATGCCGATGTCCCGACTCGCGGCACTAATCGAGGCGCGGGCCGGCTCATCGAAGCCCGTGGTGCCCAGTACCAAGGACCAACCCACCTGCTGGCATGCCCTCAGATGGGTCAGGGCGGCACTGGGGGCAGTGAAATCGATGAGCACATCACAGGCATCCTGGCTGACGTCCAACGCCGGCTGGATCACCACGCCCAGCTTTCCGACCCCAGCCAATTCACCGGCGTCCAAACCCAAAAGGGGGCTATCGGGCCGTTCCGTCGCCTGACGAAGTTCCAGGCCTTCGGCCTGGGCGACGGCCTGCACCAGGGTACGGCCCATGCGCCCCCCACTACCAGCCACGGCGACGCGAATATTGTTCATGCAAAGACTCCTTAGCTATCTTCAGATCTGAGGCGGGGGGGATGGCGGGAAAGCGGATGAAACCTTGATGATGAGGTAAGGAACAGCCGAAAGGACGACTCGGCCCTCAGCCCGCTACGCGGCGGCCAGGGTGACCTGATCGCCGACCTTGAGACCCAGGCTCTGGGCGGCTGACCCTTGATTGACCGCGATCTCCACCAACCCGAAGGCGTTCTCATACCAGAAGGCCTGACCTTCCGGGACCGCGCTGAAGGTCCGCGCCCAGGATAGCGAAGATCCAGCAAGGGTGAAGAACGCCGTTGACCCGATTTCTGCCGCCCTCATGCCCAGCATCAGATTACCGTAGGCATCCTGGTAGACGATTCGCGGCAGTTCCGCCGGCCAAGCGCTCCCCGCCAGGTCCGCTGTTGTCAAGGAAGACAAGGATAAGGGCTCCCGCCGCAGCAACGCGATGGCGGCGGGGGCAAACAGATCGCGCCCATGGAAGGTCGCGGAAAGCCGGGCTGGACGCCAATCGAGACGCCAGACCTGGCACTGACGGGCTCGTCGCGCGATCATCGCCAGCAAACCATTGTCAGGACCCAGGAAGAGATTACCGTCAGCCTCGATGACCACCGTCTGACGATCACCACCCACACCCGGGTCCACGACGGTCAGGAAGAGGGTGGATGAGGGGACATCCCGGACCAGGCCAGGAAGCAGATAGGCAGCCAGGTCAGGACGGAAGGGCGGGAGATCAGAGATCAGATCAATCACGGGCAACGCGGGCAGCCCCGCGGCCAGAAGCAAGTGAATCTGCCCCAAATAGGGACTGGCGAGACCAAAATCGGTGACCAGGGCTATGCGCTGACAGTCGAGCATGCGGCGATCTATTCCGATCCAGCAAAACCAGTATCCAGCGACGAAAAAACCGGGACAAGCCCGGTTTCATCGCATCGCCCCATGAGAGAAGCAGACTACCTGACTAATCGGAACTCACGGCCTCGGCGACCGGACGGTCGACCAGTTCAACGTAAGCCATCGGGGCGGCATCGCTGGGACGAAAACCGCACTTAAGGATGCGCAAGTAGCCCCCAGGCCGATCCTGATACCGGGGACCCAGTTCGGTGAAGAGCTTGGCGACGATTGCGTCATCGCGCAGGCGAGCAAAGGCTAGACGCCGCTTGTGAACCGAATCCTGTTTTGCCAGGGTGATCAAGGGTTCGGCTACACGGCGTAACTCCTTGGCCTTGGGCAGGGTGGTCTTGATAAGCTCATGTTGGAAAAGAGAATTCGCCATGTTCTTGAACATGGCCTCTCGATGAGAGCTGTTACGATTGAGGTGCCTTCCGGCCTTACGATGACGCATGGGTGGTTACCTGAATCCAGAAAGTTGGCGCCCGTGGCGCACCTTATTCACGTGTTTAGGCTGCAACAAGAAGTCTCGCCCAAGGCACTGGTGAGGGAACAAGGACCAAACTACTTGATCGCTAATTCGTCGATGTTCTCAGGGGGCCAATTCTCAAGCCGGGAACCTAAGGACAGGCCTCTCATTGCCAGGACATCCTTGATCTCGGTCAGTGACTTTTTACCCAGATTTGGAGTCTTGAGCAGCTCAACCTCAGTACGCTGGATCAGATCGCCAATGAGGTAGATGTTTTCGGCCTTCAGGCAGTTCGCGGACCTGACGGTGAGTTCCAGATCGTCAACGGGGCGCAGCAACATCGGATCGAAGACAGGCTTTTCGGGTTCAAGCGAGGCGCCCGCTTCATCGTAGGAGGTTCGTTCCAAGGCTACGAAGCTGCCCAACTGGTCCCGCAGGATAGCGGCCGCCTGCTGGACGGCAGACTTGGGATCAATGGTCCCGTTAGTCTCCAGATCGATAACCAAACGATCAAGATCGGTCCGTTGTTCAACGCGCGCGGACTGAACATCGATAGCCACGCGACGAATGGGGCTGAAAGAGGCGTCCAGGGGGAGTTTACCGATGGGCCTTTCCTCGCCACCTTCCAACTCGCGCTGCGTAACGGGTTCGTATCCCCTGCCCCGCCGAACCGTCAGCACCATGCTCAATTCCGTGTTGCCCGTCAGATTGGCGATGACCAAATCCGGGTTGGCAATCTCCGCGCTGTGGTCGAGGGCAATGTCCGCCGCGGTGATGACACCTGGGCCAGTCTTGTGCAAGGTGAAGGTGGCCTCATCCTTACCGTGGAGACTAATAGCCAATTCCTTCAGATTCAGAAGGATCTCGAGGACATCCTCACGCACGCCTTCCAGGGTGGTGTACTCATGAAGAATACCTTGAATCTCAACCTCAGTGACCGCGCACCCCGACATGGAGGATAACAGGATCCGCCGTAAGGCGTTCCCGAGGGTATGCCCAAAACCGCGCTCAAGCGGCTCCAGGGAGATCCGGGCGTGACTTGAGCTTCCGTCAACAGGATCAACCTTGACGATCCGCGGTTTGAGGAAGTCGCTGACAGCTTCAGGCATGCAAAAACCCTCTCCTGTGCCTACTTGGAGTACAACTCAACGATCAGGGACTCGTTGATATCGGCGGGGAGATCGGACCGATCAGGAATCCGACTAAAGACCCCTTTCAGAGCCTTGGTGTCCACCTGAACCCAGTCCACGAAGCCATATTGCTCTGCGAGGGCAAGGGCGTTCTGCACCCGGACTTGCTTTTTGGCCTTTTCACGCACCTCGATGACATCCGCCTCCTGCACCTGGTAGGAAGGGATGTTGAGGGCCTTGCCATTCACAAGGACTCCCTTATGGGCAACCAACTGTCGCGCCTCGGCCCGGGTGGAACCGAAGCCCATCCGGTAAACGACATTGTCCAGTCGCCGCTCAAGGATGCGCAGGAGATTCTCACCCGTTGCGCCCTTTTGCGCGGCAGCCAGGGTGTAATAATTGCGAAACTGTTTTTCCATCACGCCGTAAATACGGCGTACCTTTTGCTTTTCTCGCAATTGTATGCCGTAGTCGGAAACCCGACGCCGACGATCACCGGCCTGACCTGGTGCCTTTTCCAGGTTGCACTTGGTATCAATGGAACGAGCACGACTCTTGAGGGCCAGATCAACCCCTTCACGACGTGCCTGCTTGCAGGTTGGACCTGTATACCTTGCCATCTCGATTCCTAGTTAACCGCGATTTAGACGCGCCGCTTTTTCGGCGGGCGACAGCCATTATGGGGTATGGGAGTCACGTCCTGGATGCCCGTGATTTTGAATCCGGCATTATTCAGGGCGCGAACTGCGCTTTCACGGCCAGGACCAGGCCCCTTGACGTTAACATCAAGGTTCTTGACGCCATATTCCTTTGCCGCCTGTCCGGCACGATCAGCCGCCACCTGAGCCGCGAAAGGGGTACTCTTTCTGGAACCGCGGAATCCTGAGCCACCAGAGGTAGCCCAAGCCAGGGCGTTGCCTTGCCGATCCGTGATAGTCACGATCGTGTTGTTAAAGGAAGCGTGGACATGGGCGATCCCATCAGCCACCTGACGCTTGACCTTCTTTTTGACGTTGCGTGTCGGTTTTGCCATTAACTCTTACCGCGAAAAACGTGGTTCAGGATCAGCGCTTGATGGGACGACGGGGGCCCTTCCGGGTCCTGGCGTTGGTGCGGGTGCGTTGACCCCGGACCGGGAGGCCACGGCGATGGCGTATGCCACGATTACAGCCCAGATCCATCAGCCTCTTGATATTCATGGAAACTTCACGACGCAAGTCACCCTCGACGGTGTACTTGGCAACTTCGGCGCGTAGTTTATCCACCTGCTCTTCGGAGAGCTCCCGCATTTGCAGGGTTTGTGCGATGCCAGCGGCATCGCAGATTGCGGCCGCCCGAGTACGGCCCACGCCATAAATCGCTGTCAAGGCGATTACGGCATGCTTCCTGTCAGGAATATTGACACCGGCAATACGGGCCATGCTATTTTGTCTCCAAATCCACTTAAGCTAGGCGCAAGTAATCGCGCACTTTAACATTTGGGTGCAAGGTGTCAACCAGCAAATCAACCCTGACGTTGCTTGTGCTTGGGATCCTTGCAAATTACGCGAACGATGCCGTTGCGCTTGATGATCTTACAGTTGCGGCAGATTTTCTTGACCGAGGCACGTACTTTCATTGTGGTTCTCCCGAAAGCTTGCTGTGAAGAATTAATTCCTCATGCTTCAGCGCATGAGACCACCGCCAGGTGCCCTGAGATTGGCCTTCTTCATCAGTCCCTCGTACTGATGGGACATGAGGTGAGCTTGCACCTGGGCCATGAAATCCATCACCACTACGACCACGATTAGCAGAGAGGTACCACCGAAGTAAAAGGGTACGTTCCAGCCAACGATGAGGAATTCAGGAATGAGACAAACAGCGGTAATGTAGATGGCCCCCGCGGCCGTAAGCCGGGTCATGACATTGTCAATATAGCGCGCCGTTTGTTCGCCAGGACGGATGCCGGGAATGAAGGCACCAGAACGCTTCAGGTTATCGGCGGTTTCCTTGGCGTTGAAGACCAGTGCCGTGTAAAAGAAGCAGAAGAAGATGATGGCGAGGGAATAGGCGATCACGTATACCGGTTCGCCCGGGGATAGCTTACTGGTGATTTCCGCGATCCAACGGGTATTCTCCGACTGACCAAACCACTGCCCCAGTGTGCCGGGAAAAAGGATGATGCTGGAAGCGAAGATCGGAGGTATGACGCCCGCCATGTTCAGCTTCAGTGGCAGATGCGTGCTTTGCGCCGCCATAAGTCGCCTGCCTTGCTGACGGCGAGCGTAATTGACCGTGATGCGTCGCTGACCGCGTTCGACGAAAACCACGAAGGCGGTCACACCTAGGGCGAGGACAAACAAGGCCAGCACGGCAAGGGCATTCATCTCACCGGTGCGCACCAATTCCAACGTGCCACCAATCGCGGAGGGCAAGCCGGCAACGATACCAGCGAAGATGATGATGGAGATGCCGTTGCCAATGCCACGCTCGGTTATCTGCTCCCCAAGCCACATGAGGAACATGGTACCCGTGACCAGGGAGACCGTGGCGGTGAAGACGAAGCCAAAACCACTCATAACGACGATGGATGATCCACCCACCGATTGCCCTTGTAGAGCGATCGAAATACCAATAGCCTGGAACGTCGCCAGGCCCACGGTGCCGTACCGAGTGTATTGGGTGATCTTGCGACGCCCCGATTCACCTTCCTTCTTCAATTGTTCCAGTGCCGGGATGACGGAAGTCATGAGTTGGATGATGATCGAGGCGGAGATGTAGGGCATGATGCCCAGTGCAAAGAGGCTTGCGCGCTCCAAGGCTCCGCCCGAAAACATGTTGAACATGTCGAGAATGGAGCCCTGGTTCTGGTCGAAGAGTATCGCCAAGGCCTCCGGATTGACGCCAGGGACCGGGATAAAGGTGCCAATGCGATAAACGAGCAAGGCACCGAGGACGAACAGCAGACGCTGTCGTAACTCGGTCAGTCGACCAAGGCCACCAAGGGCCTCGGTCATGGGGGACGAACTCTTCACCATGTCGAATCTGGCTCCAGCTATGATTCGACGCTGCCGCCGGCCGCCTCGATAGCGGTTCGGGCACCCTGGGTTACGGCCAGACCACGAATCACCAGAGGTATTTCTACCTTGCCCGTAGCAATGATCTTGACTTGTCGTATCCCAGCCGCGATCAAACCGGCATTACGCAAGGACAGGAGGTCAACGACACCCCCTTCGACGTACTTCAGCTCACTGAGTCTGATTTCATCGCTGGTGCGACTGATGCGGGAACGAAAGCCTACCTTTGGCAAACGCCGTTGCAAAGGCATCTGACCGCCTTCAAAACCCAGTTTGTGAAATCCACCCGCCCGCGACCGCTGGCCCTTATGGCCACGACCCGCCGTCTTTCCCGAACCACTGCCGATTCCTCGACCTACCCGCTTGGGAGCCTTCTTCGCCCCAGCTCCAGGGGTGAGTTCATTTAGACGCATGGACGACATCCTCGACGATTTTGACCATGTAGGAGACCTTGTTGACCATCCCGCGGGTGGCGAGGGTATCCTCAACCGCGACCACCTGATGCATCCGACGCAACCCCAGCCCCCTGACGCAGGCCTGATGGCTGGTCAAGCGCCCGTGCATGCTGCGCACCAGGGTCACTTTCATGATTTTTTTCTCACTCATGGATCACCCCAGGATTTCTTCAATGGTCTTGCCGCGCTTGGCCGCCACGGCCTGGGCATCCGTCATCGTGCGCAGTCCGTTGATCGTGGCGATAACAACGTTCATCGCGTTATTTGTGCCGATACACTTCGCCAAGACGTTTTGAACGCCTAGCACTTCGAAAACAGCACGCATCGCCCCACCGGCAATGATCCCGGTGCCTTCCGAGGCGGGTTGCATGAAAACCTTGGCCGCGCCATGCCGACCATTAATGGGATATTGCAAGGTCGTGCCATTGAGTCGGACGTCGACCATGTTCTTGCGGGCGCTTTCCATCGCCTTCTGGATGGCAACGGGCACCTCACGCGCCTTGCCCGTGCCATAGCCGACACGGCCCTTGCCGTCACCCACGACGGTCAGCGCCGAAAAGCCGAATTGACGACCGCCCTTGACGACCTTCGCTACCCGGCGAACGCCGACCAGCTTTTCTTGAAATTCATCGCCTTCCGGCTTCGGATTATAACTTGACATGGTTCAGCCCCTAGAATTGCAAACCGCCAGCACGCGCGGCATCAGCCAGCGCCTTGACCCGCCCGTGATAGCTGAACCCAGAGCGATCAAAGGCCACCTTTTCCACGCCAGCGGCCCTGGCGCGCTCAGCGATCGCCGAGCCCACCGCCGCGGCAGACGCCGAATTGCCCGCGTGACCACCCAGGTTAGAGCGTAGTGTCTTATCCAGCGTAGAGGCTGAAGCAACCACCATGTCACCTGACGCACCGGGAGCTATGACCTGTGCGTAAATGTGCTGTGGGGTGCGATACACGCAGAGCCGGAAGGCACCCAGTTCACGTATCTTGGCGCGACCACGTGCCGCACGCCGAATACGAGCTTGCTTCTTTTCCATTACCTGACCCCTTACTTCTTCTTCGTCTTCTTGGTTTCTTTACGCAGGACCTGCTCGGTCGCGTACCTCACGCCCTTGCCCTTATAGGGCTCTGGCGGACGGAAGGCGCGGATTTCCGACGCTACCTGGCCAACTCGCTGCTTATCGGCTCCCGAAACCAGGATCTCGGTCTGCGTGGGGGTGGTGATGGTGATCCCTTCCGGGACCTCGTAATTGATCGGGTGGGAGTAACCCAGACTAAGGTTCAAAACCTTGCCTTGAGCTTGTGCCCGGTAACCAACGCCAATCAGCGTCATGCGCTTTTCGAATCCGGTGGAACAGCCAACAACCATGTTGTTAACGAGGGCACGGGTGGTTCCCGCTTGCGCCCAACTGTCCTTATTGGCGACGTCCAACGGCGCGACCTTAAGAATATCGCCCTCCTGCGTCACCTGAACCAGGGGATGAACATTCCAGGTCATTGCACCCTTGGCACCCTTTACTTCAAGGGCTTGGCCGGTGATGACAACAGTAACCCCCTTGGGAACGGTAATCGGGGCCTTTGCAATACGTGACATGATGCAGATTCCTCCCGTCAGGCTACGGTGGCGATGATTTCGCCGCCGAAGCCAGCTTTGCGTGCTGCACGGTCGCTCATCAGACCCTGGGAGGTCGATACGATGGCTACTCCCAGTCCACCCCGTACCGCAGGCAATTCGTCCTTGCCGCGATAGATGCGCAGACCAGGGCGGGAAATTCGCCTGATATGCTCAATGACGGGTTTCCCGCGGTAATATTTCAGCTTGATAACCAATTCGGGTTTCACGCCGTTGGCTTCTACAGCGACATCGGCAAGATAGCCTTCATCTTTCAGAAGGTTCGCGATGGCAAGCTTTTGTTTCGAGGAAGGCATCGCAATCGTGACCTTACCCCTGATTTGCCCATTGCGGATTCTTGTCAACATATCCGCAATCGGATCCGACATACTCATACTAAACTCCTTGGGGTCAAACCACCCAGATGGATGCGATACCCGGTGACGGAAGGAAGGCTGCGCTAACCTTGCCAGCGAGAACGGAGCATTTTACCAGCTCCGTGAGAAGGCTTCGAGCGAATATCCGACGGTTCGTCCCCGTCGGCGGGTGGTGGCTACCAGCTTGCCTTGACCAAACCGGGAACGTCACCCCGCATGGCCGCCTGGCGCAGCATATTTCGGCTGAGGCCAAACTTACGATAAACGGCGTGCGGACGCCCGCTGATCCGACAACGTCGCATCTGGCGGGTGGGACTGGCGTCGCGCGGCAGTTTCTGTAACTGCAGGAGCGCTGAATCAATTTGTTCGTTGCTGGCGCCACGGTCATTGATAATGGCCTTGAGCGCAGCGCGCTTGGTCGCAAAGCGGTTTACGATCTTGGCGCGCTTGACGTCGCGTGCCACCATGCTTTTCTTCGCCATAAGTTCTGCTCAGGTCCGGAAAGGAAACTTGAAGGCTTCGAGGAGCGCGCGTCCTTCTTCGTTGGAGCGGGCGCTGGTTGTAATGGTGATGTCAAGACCACGCAGGGCGTCGATCTTGTCATAGTCGATCTCGGGAAAGATGATCTGCTCCTTGACACCCAGGCTGTAGTTACCCCGACCATCAAACGCCTTGGGGCTCAGCCCGCGAAAGTCACGAATGCGGGGGATAGCCACGTTGATCAGACGGTCAAGAAATTCGTACATGCGCTCTCGTCTGAGAGTGACCTTGCAGCCAACGGGCCAGCCCTCGCGGATCTTAAAGGCCGCAACGGATTTCCTGGCATGGGTCACGATCGGCTTTTGACCCGAAATAGCGGTCAAGTCGCGCACGGCGTTATCCATGATCTTCTTGTCCGCCACGGCCTCGCCCACACCCATGTTGAGCGTGATCTTGGTAATCCGCGGCACCTGCATGACGGTCGCGTAGTCAAACCGCTCCTTGAGCAGCCCGACGATCTTTTCCTGGTACTCGGTTTGCAATCTGGACATGGCTTGCTTACTCAAACGTCGACTACTTCGCCGGTGGACTTGAAAACGCGCACCTTGCGTCCGTCCTCAAGCACCTTGAAGCCGATACGATCTGGCCCGCCCTTGACCGGGTTAAAGAGCGCGACATTGGAAATATCCAGAGGCATCTCCTTGCTAACGATGCCGCCAGAGATCCCCCGTTGTGGGTTGGGCTTCTGATGCTTTCGTGCGATATTGACGTTCTCGACGATGACCTGCTTGCCATCGACGACAC
>JAGVUH010000513.1 GCA_019136395.1 Gammaproteobacteria bacterium | reverse complement strand
GCCCTGCCCCTGTGCGGCGAGCCCCGCGCCGCCTTCTGCTACCTCCGGCCGCGCCGGGTCAACGATTTCGTCCACTATTGCGAGGACGTCCTGGGCGACCGGGTCAGTCTCCACCCCAGCGGGGAGTTGGTGGACCAGGGCCTGTTCGGCCATGGTGAACCCGCCCCGGCCCTGGAAGAGCGGATCGGCGACTTCACCCTGCTGATGCGCGGCCCCTGGGTGCTTCGCGACCGCCTGCCCAGCGAAAAGGCCTACACCCAGATCGGCGTCCATGGCGGTCTAAGCGCCACCGAGTTGCAAGTGCCCTTGTGCGTCATTCCCCCGCCCATACGGCATCCATCATAAGTAATTAATCTTAATGATGAAAATAAATTATCCCAACTTTCATGGGTTGTCTTGCCGCCCCCTGATGATGGAAGACGGCATTTGCCTCTGGAAGAAGCAGTCTTTCACGCCAACGGTCATGATGGATCTCGCCACGCCCCACGATGATGAATGACGCTGCTGGTGACTTTCACGCTCACCGTCATGAGGGGGCACGCCATGCCTATGATAATGTGAGACTTTTCCGAGCCTTTTACCCCAAGAAATTCGCGACCGCTGGACTATTTTTGGTCCTGGTGCTGGTGCTGTTACTACTCCCCTCGTTAGACGGTCCACTGGCGGCCATGCCCTCAACCAGCAGGCCTGACAGCGAGGTCACCCACCTCCCCGCGGCCGCCTTTGTTGGCCGTGAGCGCTGTGCCGTCTGTCATCCCCGTGAGCAGGAAGCCTGGCGCGGTTCCCACCATGACCTGGCCATGCAGGAGGCGACCGATAACACGGTGCTGGGCGATTTCAATGACGCCAGCCTCACCCATTTCGGCGTCACCAGCCGCTTCTTCCGCCGCGATGGCGGTTTTTTTGTCACTACCGAGGGGCCGGATGGCGAACTTCAGGATTATGAGATCCGCTACACCTTCGGTATCACCCCCTTGCAGCAATACCTGATCCCATTCCCCGATGGACGGATGCAGGCCCTGTCCATCGCCTGGGACTCGCGCCCCCGGGAAGCGGGCGGCGGACGCTGGTTTCACCTTTATCCCCACGAGCGCATCCCTCCCCAGGATGAATTGCACTGGACCCGCGGCAGCCAGAACTGGAACTGGATGTGCGCCGAATGTCATTCCACCAACCTCAAACGCAACTATGACGCCGCCACCGACCGCTACCGGACCACCTGGTCAGAGATCGACGTCTCCTGCGAGGCCTGTCACGGCCCGGGCTCAAACCACCTCGCCTGGGCTGAGCGGCTGGCGGGTGACCAGCCCCTGGAGCCGGCCCTGGCAGAGACCAAGGGCCTGGTGGTCACCCTCGACGAGCGCCGCGGGGTGAGTTGGAGCCAGGATGCCAACGGCAAACCGGTACGCGCCCCACCCCTGAAGAGCCACCGCGAAATCGAGGTCTGCGCCCAATGCCATTCCCGCCGTGCCGGCCTTGCCGATGGCCTGAGCCACGGTGGGCCACTGATGGCGACCCATGACCCCTTGCTGCTCCTCCAGGGCGCGTATTTCGCCGATGGTCAGCAGCAGGATGAAGTCTATAACTACGGCTCCTTCCTCCAGAGCCGCATGTATGCCCAAGGTGTCACCTGTTCCGACTGTCATGACCCCCACAGTGGTCGGACGCGCGCCCCGGGCAACATCCTCTGCGCCCAGTGCCATGCCCCGGCCCGCTACGACCAGCCTGGCCACACGCTGCACCCCTTGGGGACCGACGGCGCCCAGTGCGTCGCCTGTCACATGCCCACCCGGACCTACATGGTGATCGATCCCCGCCACGATCACGCCCTGCGGGTGCCCAGGCCGGACATCGCCCAGCACGTCGGCGCCCCGGACCCCTGCACCGGCTGTCACCAGGACCGGGATGCCGCCTGGGCGGCGGAGAGGATCGCGGCCGCCTTTGGCCCCCAGCGCAAGGGTGATCAGCCCTTTGCGGCGGCCCTCCAGGCCGCGCGCCGGGGGGAACCGGGGGCGGCTCGCTTGCTGGCGGGGCTGATCCAGGACACCCAGGCTCCCGCCATCGCCCGCGCCACCGCCGTGCGGGAACTGGAGGCTTACCTCAGTCCCTCCAGCCTGCCGCTGGTCTCCATGGCGATGAAAGACGCGGACCCACTGGTGCGCGGCGCTGCCCTGGAGACCCTCCTCGCCCTGCCTCCCCAGCAACGGCCGGCACTGGCCATACCCCTGCTGGACGACCCTTTGCGGGTGATTCGCCTCAAGGCGGCGCGGGCGCTGGCACCGGTGGCAGTCGAGGGGTTGTCAGCCGCGCGGCAATACGACCTGAAGAAAGCATTTGCAGACTACATTGCCGCCCAAGAGGCCAACGCCGAAAGACCCGAGGCCCACCTGAACCTTGGCCTCTTCCACTTAGACCGTCGTCAGTATCAGGACGCTGAAGCCGCGTATCGCGCCGCCCTGAAGCTCGATGCCACCTTCGCGCCAGCCTACGGCAACCTGGCCGATCTCTACCGCGCGACCGGGCGGGAGCCGGAGGCGGAGGCGATTTTGCAGCAAGGGTTGCGTGTCAGACCCGATGACAGTGCCCTGAGCCATGCCCTGGGGCTGTTGCGGGTGCGCCAGAAGCGCCCCGCCGAAGCCCTGCGCTACCTGGAACGGGCGGTGACCCTGAGCCCGGACAACGCCCGCTATGCCTATGTCCTAGCGGTGGCCCTGCACGACACGGGCAAGCCCGAGGAAGCGCGGGTGGCTCTTACGCGGGCCCTGGAGCATTTTCCCTACGACCGGGACCTGCTCATGGCGGCCCTAGCCTACGCCCGCGAGGCCGGAGAAGACGAAGCGGCAAGCGATTTCGCCAACAGGCTCGCCGCGCTCACAAGGGCGAGTCAGCCCTAAGGACAACGCTGACCGAGGTGATTCCAGACGATCGCGAGATCCTGGTCGTTGGTGTAGCCATCCAGGTCGATGTCGTACCAGCTCGACGCGCCCCCGGCCAGCGCCGCCATCAGCCTGTAGTCGGCAAGATCCTGGTCGTCGACCTTGCCATCGCCGTTGCCGTCGCCCGGGCAAGCGGGCTGCGAGGCGAGGATGGTCTCAAGCTGCGCGGACAAGGCCTCGTAACTGGCCCGCTGTTCCGGGGTGAAGGCGGATGCGGGGATTTGGGTACCGTCCCGGTCGATCTGGGGAATGGGCACCGCCTCGTTGATCGCGTAGAACTCGTCGCTCTGGGTGTCGACGCAGGCAAGGTTCGGATCGGTGCTCGTCGAACCCGTGTACTGGCGGGTGTCGTTGCGCACCAGCTTGTAACGCTCGTTACGGATCGCCACGCCGCTCTGCGGCTGGATCGAATTCGCGGCTCCGCCATGGGAGACGACCCAGGCCTGCACCTGGCAACAGTACTTGAACCCATCCGCAGTCGGCAGGCCCAGGGAGGCATCGGCGCCCTGGCCGTACCAGGTGCCGCCATTGTCCTCGCAGACGCTCTTCGTCACCGGGATGTGCGAGCAGGTGCTGGCCATCTGGCAGGGGCCGTTGATGGCGCCATCAGCCTGCAGGTTGAGGCCGAACTGGGTGAAGTTCCAGGGGCGCAGACCCTCCTGCTGGGGATCGACGAGGTAGGGCATCAGGGGCTCCGCGTCGAGGGTGCGCGTCACACCCTGCTCGACGTCGATGTCCGCGATCTCGGCGAAGAGCCGAAAGAGGTCCGCGGTATTGACCATGTGCGTGACGCTGCGACCGGCCTCGGTGACGAGGGGGCCGGCGACGAACAGGGGCGTCCACACCCCGGACTGGTAGGGGGTGCCCTTGGAGCGGCTGCCATCAAACGGCGGCAGCGTCGTGTAGCCGAGGGAGCCGTTGTCGTTGACGAACACGATCACCGTGTCGCTCGCCTCCGGCCGGTAGTCGAGGGCGCCATCGGGCCGGCGCTGGGCGAGTCCGGTGCTGACCAGCAGGCGCCCGATTTCCGCGTCCATGGCCTCGATCATCTGCTTGCTCAAGGGCAGGTATTGCTGGGTATCGTTACAGTCGATGCCATTGAGGGGGGCCGCATCCGCCGGCAACAAGGAGCGGGGCGGCGGTTGCAGCGGTGTATGCACGGTCGCGAAGCTGACGGTCGCCATCCAGGGCGTATCCTTGGGTCGGGCGTTGATCCAGGCAATGGCCTCATCGACCGGTAGCGTCCCGCGATAGGTTCGCGCCCGAGGGTCCCTGTGTGGCACCTCTTCGACGCTGCCATCGGGGCGATTGATGACCAGCGGCGAGACGAAGTGGGCGCTCAGGGTCTCGAAGTTGATGTAGTCCGGTACCCCAGCTGGGTTGCAGGCTTGACCGGGATCGAAGATGCCGCCCTCATCCCGGCAGCGGCGCCCCGGGGGATTGACGTGACCGAACGGGCTTTCCATGGCCTTGCAGGAACCGTCGCCCGCATAGCAGGCACCCCAGTC
>JAGVUH010000112.1 GCA_019136395.1 Gammaproteobacteria bacterium | reverse complement strand
GAGCTGTTCGATCGCCGCCTCCTTGGCGTAGGGATTGGGACCGCTCCAGTCCGCCGCGGTCAGCTTGGCGGAGAGGCCATAGGGGATCTGATCGTAGGCCAGGACCCGCCCCCGAGCGGCGAGGAAGTCGCGGACCGGCTCCCAGGTGAAGAGATTGAAGGTGAAGCCGTGGAGCAGAATGAAGGTGGGCTTAGCGTGAACGTCACGGCAAAGGCTTTCCTCTACAGAGGTATGGCGCGCGTGCTCATGGCAGATGGCAGGTGGCGCCACGTCCGCGGCGAGCCCCCGGTCAGCGCTGGAGGTGGTCGGGATCAGGAAGGGACCCAGGAGAACCACCACCAGGGTCAGGGCCAGCAGGACAGTCAGCAGTAAAAAGACGCGTCTCAACATGGGGCGGCATCATAGCTAAACGCCCCAGACAGGGCCAGTTCCCCGGCCGGAAATTGTCAACCTTCGCTGACACCCTCAACTGTCAATTTATGTTACCCTTACCCTCCTATTTCCGGGTCATGGGACCCGAGGGGGGCATTCACCAGGTCTCGTCACCGGCTCGCCCTGGCCCTAAGACCGCATCAACCAGGGTCGGCGACCAGCGCTTTCTCCTTTTCGCCCCCTTGATAATTTTTATTGTCATGAATTCGATCCTGGGTGCGCGGCGGGCCTGATCCGCCCCAAGCGGCCTCTGCCGCCCCCCAGTCCGATCATTTCCCCGTGGATGGGTAATGGCGCCATGAGTATCGCTTCTGTTCTTCCCCTCCCCGATGCCTGCCTGGCGACCCGGAGCGTCCACCTGCCCGAGGCCCTGTCCGCCTCCCGCCAGGTCCTGACCTCCCGGCGCGCGGGGCCCATCAGCTATTACGCCGATACCCAGGCCAGCGGCCGACCCCTGGTGCTGATCCACAGCATCAATGCCGCCCCCAGCGCCTTCGAGATGAAGCCCCTCTTCGACCACTTCCGCGCCCAGCGGCCGGTCTACGCCCCGGACCTGCCGGGGTTCGGCTTCTCCGATCGCTCCGATCGGCGGTACTCACCGGAACTCTTCGCCCACGCCATCCAGGATTTCCTGACCGAGGTGGTCCGCGCCCCGGCGGACCTAGTGGCCTTTTCCCTGGGCACGGAATTCGCCGCCCGGGCGGCCCTAGAGTCCCCGGCGGCCGTGACCTCCCTGGTCCTCCTCTCCCCCACCGGCTTCAGCAAACGCTCCCTGCCCACCGGGGAACTGAGCCAGCGGGTGCATCGCGTCCTGAGCACCCCCGGCCTCAGCCAGGGCCTCTTTACCCTGCTGACCTCCCGGCCCAGCATCCGCTACTTCCTGGGCCAAGCCTTCCCGGGTGGGACGCCACCAGAGATGGTCGAGTACGCCTACGCCACCGCCCACCAGCCCGGTGCCCGCTTCGCACCGCTCTACTTCCTCTCCGGCCAGCTCTTCACCCCCAAGGCCGCCGAGGTCCTTTACGCCCGCCTCACCCAGCCGGTGCTCGCCCTCTACGATCGCGATCCCAACGTCACCTTCGACCTCCTGCCGGACCTGGTGGCCAGTCACCCCAACTGGCGCGCCGAGCGCGTCACCCCGAGCCACGGCATCCCCCAATGGGAGCGGACCACCGACACCGCCGCGGCCATGGCGCGTTTCTGGGAGTTCCAGCCCTCCGTCTAAGCGCCGGTGGCCGCCCTCATGGCACCCGATGGTGATCTCACCGCCCGCCCGGGCGGCCCTAGTGGTTTACCGGTCGGGCAGCGCTTACCCCCGCATCTCTCCCGCAGCCGTAACGCGAGACAGCCGATGGGTGGAACTTTCGACCTCCTCGACCAATTCAAGGCCAGACTCCACCTTTACGGTCGCGAGCTTGCCCGCTTCACGGCCCAGGAGGGCCTCATCTCCCTGGCCTTGACCCTGCCGGAGGTGCCGGCCCGGGCCCCAAGCCTTGGTGGCGCCCAGTTCCAGTTCATCCATCCCCAGCGCCGGGAGATGCAGGTGGGCTACGGCATCGCCGCCGAGTGGCAAGCCAGTGGTGGCGAGCGGCTGCGGACCCTGCGGGAGCGGGCCCAAGAGCTAGCGGCGACCTGGCGACAGACTGATCCGGAGAGCACTGGCTGCGCACCCTTCGCCTTCCTGGGCTTCGCCGCCCGGCCGGAGGAGGTCAGGTGTGAGATATGGGCTGAGGCACGGGGCCAAGTCCGGGCAAGGGACAGGGGGCAGGTGCCGGCGGCGGTAAGTGGAGCTTATTGTGGGGAAGCCCAGGGCGATGCCCCGGCTGAGCTGCCCAACGCCCTGTTGCGGATCCCGGAGATCGCCCTTCGCACCCGCCGGGGCCAGGCCGCCCTGATCCTGAACGCCCGGCTGCCCGCGTCCCCCAACGACCTCCTGGTCCGCTGGGCGGCCCTGCTCGACCGGCTGGTGCCCGCGCTCTATCAACCCGCCCCGCCTCCCCTGCCAACCGCCGCCCTTCAGCGCGGGCCAGAGACCCCCAGTCCCCAGGGCTGGCACCGTCTGCTGCGCAGCGCCCTGGACCGGATCGACAGTCAGGACTTCCAGAAGGTGGTCCTCGCCCGCCGGCTGCGGATCAGCGGCAGCCGGGCCTTCGACATCCCCCGGCTGGTGGCGACCCTGGCCGAGAGTTACCCCTCCTGTCAGATCCTCAGCATGCGCCACGGCGCGCGCACCTTCGTCGCCGCAACCCCCGAACGGCTGCTCAGCCTGCGCGGCAACCGGGTGGAGGTGGATGCCCTGGCGGGGACCTCCTCCCGCGCCGCCGAGGCCGGCCGCGATGGCGCCCTGGCCCAGGCCCTGCGCGGTTCCGCCAAGAACCTGCACGAGCACCGGCTGGTCATCGAGGCCATCCGCGATGCCCTGGGCCCGGTCGCCGCGCGCATCGATATCCCGGCGGAACCGGACATCATGCGCCTGGCCAACGTCCACCATCTCTGGACCCGCATCAGCGCCCGCTTCGACGCCCCCATGGACGTCTTCACCCTGGCGGAGCTGCTCCACCCCACCCCGGCCACCAACGGCGAGCCGCGGCGGGAGGCGAGCGCCTGGCTCAGCCACTGTGACCCCTTCGACCGTGGCTGGTACACCGGGGCCGCCGGCCTCGTCGACCCCGATCTCAGCGGCGAACTCTGGGTGCTGCTGCGGTGCGCCGATATCCACGACCAGACCGCCGATCTCTTCGCCGGCGCCGGCATCGTCGAGGGTTCGGACCCGGCCCTGGAATGGCGCGAGACCGAGCACAAGCTGGACGCCATGCTCTCCGCCTTGCGCTTCGCGTAAGAGGCGATGAAAAGCGAATTTCTTCACCAGTTCCAAGCCCTCACCGCTGTGCGGGCCTCTTGATCCGCTCCGATTCACCCCTCTTGTCCGCCCCTCAGTCCGTGCCACCGTCCATCCCTGCCAGCGCTCCCCAAGCCCCGGCCTCCTCCCCGACCAGCCAGGTCCCTGACCCCGACCGTGCCTGCGTCAACCTGCGCTGGGCCCTGGCCCTGCTCGACGGGCTCATCGCCGGGGGGGTCGAGCACCTGGTCCTTTCCCCCGGCTCTCGCTCCACGCCGGTGGTCCTGGCCGGCCAGCGGCGGCCGGCCCTGACCCTGACCCCCATCCTCGACGAGCGCAGCGCCGCCTTTTTCGCCCTCGGCCTGGCGCGGGCCAGCGGACGGCCGGTGGCCCTGCTCGCCACCTCCGGCAGCGCCCCGGCCCACTGGTACCCGGCGGTGATGGAGGCCAACGAGGCCGGCCTGCCCCTCATCCTTCTGTCCGCCGACCGGCCCCCAGAACTGCGCGGCTGGGGCGCCAACCAGACCACCGACCAGACCCGGCTCTTCGGCGTCCAGGTACGTGACTTCTTCGACCCCGGGGCGCCGGTGGACGATCCGGGTGTTCGTCGCGCCCTCACCGCCCTCGGTTACCGCGCCGCCGCCCGCAGTCAGGGCCGGCAACCTGGACCAGTGCATATCAACCTGCCCTTCCGCGAACCCCTGGTGCCCCGCGGTGACTGTGGTCCGGACGGCCTACTCGCCCGGGACGGCAGCGCCGCCAACCCTGGTCCTCCCGCCAGCCAGAGAAAGCTGGCTGCGGGGAATCAGGTACGCAGCATTCTGGCCAGCCTTCCTCCTGGGCTGGGTGAGCGACTAAGGGGTCGTGGCCTCATCTATTGTGGCCCGGACAACCCGCGGCCCGGCTTTCGCGCGGCGGTCCTGCGCTGCGCCGCCGCCCTGGGCGTTCCGGTCCTGGCCGATCCCCTGTCTGGGCTGCGCTTCGGTCAGACAGTGGGAAACGACGGCGGTCAGGCGGCGCAAACCGACTGCGGTCATGCAAGGCAAACCGACTTCAGCAGGGCGGCGCACACCGATCCTGGTCATGCGGCAAAGACCCAGTTTAGTCATGTAGCGAGTACCGATAGCACCCCTTCGCCTCTGATCTGCCGTTACAAGTCCCTGATCCGCAACCCCGCCGCCGCCCGCGCCCTGCGTCCGGACTGGGTGCTGCGCTTCGGCCGGGCACCTATCTCACGAACCGTGCTGGAATGGCTACCCGGCATCCCTTTGCTCCTGGTGGACCCCGCCGGGCGTTGGTCCGACCCGGCCCACGACCTGACCCTGCCGGCTTCCCTGCATCTGGACCTGGACCCCGTCGCCCTCTGCGCGGCCCTGGCCGCCACTCCCCCCGCCCCGGCGGACCCGGAGTGGCTGGCGCTCTGGACCCGGGCCGAGGCGCGCCT
>JAGVUH010000100.1 GCA_019136395.1 Gammaproteobacteria bacterium | reverse complement strand
ACGGACCCTGGCAGTCGCGCTCATGATGCCAACCTCCTTCTCTTTTACAAACATAATCTTAGCTGATAGTAACGGAGTCGATCCGTAATCACCGGCGGAGACGCCACCCGCCGATACTCCCCTGATACGTGGCCACCGCCGTGAGCCACCGGGATGCCCTCCCATCCTCTGGGATCATAGCATTGCCACCAGTGGCCACCACGCCAGCCGACGACCTCCAGGCCACGGGTCAAAATGACCCGGATGCAGGTCTATCCGCACCACTAGGGTGCGCGGATCCCCCCGATGATCCAGCGCTGGAGCGTGGCGCATTTGGCAGCGGTTGGAGAGTCTCCCCGAGTTGCCCACCTTCCCAACCCAGCATTGCCCATCCCAGGATCGCCTACCCTAGGATTGCCCAATCCAGGGTTGCCAGACCCTCTTCTGACCTGACATCCGGATCCTCCGGCCGAGGGTGGGATGCGTAAACGGCCTGAATCCGGTCGCATCAGTGGGGCCTGAAGGTCACGGGACAACATTGGCCGGTAGATTGCTTAGTTAAGGATGAGACGGATTCTTCCTCCGACACGTCCGTTCTCTAACCTCCTCAGTGGTGAATTGCCCCGCCTCCAAGCGGGGCTCTTTTTTGACACTTCCCGAAGAAGATCGGTTTGCGGTCGGGCACGAATGGAATCAATCGCCGGATGGACCGTGCTCAAGGATCATGTATATCAGCATTTGCTAAATTAGCACTTGCTTATATACCGATCATCGGCCATACTAAAACTATCACCAATGGCTCATGAACGCCAATATCTCTATATGATCAATCAGTTAGGAGAGAAAGATGAACTTTGACGCCTTGACCCTGGGGGGGTTTCTACTAACCATCCTCATCGCGGGCCTGCTGCTCGCCATTCACGCGGCTAACGACCGGTTGTCGCAACTTCATCGACGACTGAGGGGGTGCGGCACCTGTTGACGACCCATCGGCGCCAGGAGCCAGGATCCTGGCCAGGGAGTTGACGGGTCGGGGGGAGACGGGGATCTCAAGGGGGGGTCTCATAATCAGCCCAAGGCCTTGCGGGAGGCCTGCTAGCCACCTTCACGGCCAAGCGCCCCACAGAATCCAGGGATGGGCAGGGGGCGGATCGACGAGGTCCCGTCTGATTAGCCCGCCGACTAGACCCAAGGTGTCATGAACATGGCGGTGAGGGTGGGATTCGAACCCACGGAGCCTCGCGGCTCAACAGTTTTCAAGACTGCCGCAATCGGCCACTCTGCCACCTCACCAGAGTCTGATATGCCCCGCTTTTGGGCGACTTTTGACCCGGAGCCACGACATCGGCTTGAGCTCAGTTGCGGTAAGGCTCCGTTTCCCCTTTCCATTCAGCCCCCTGACAATAGGGTCAGGAGTCTCGGGACCGCCACTATCGACCGCTCCGTCACCCTTACGTATCCGCGCGGGCTCTCGACTTGGGATGGATTAAGTCGACCCCAGATTCGAGGCTAGCAAGGATACCGGAAGGGACATCTCCAGGCCAAGCGCGCTGAAGTTGCCTTTTCGAGTCGGACAGGTATCCTTCGGAACTCAGCTTCCAACCGCCGTTCTAAACGCGGACAAAATCCTTTTCCGACCCTTACCGAGGAGAGACGCCCGATGGCCAACCCCCAATACTCCGTACTGAGCGGCGCCCAGAGCGCCATTTCCGCCAACAAGGTGTTGAAGAACACCTACATGTTGCTGTCCGCCACCCTGGGCTTCAGCGCCCTGATGGCCCTGATCTCCATGTCCCTCGCCCTGCCGAGCTGGATGTATCTGGTGTCTGTGATCGGCGCCATGGTGATGGGGATCTTCGTCCTACCCCGCACCGCCAACTCCAGCGCCGGTATTGGCGTCATCTTCGCCATCACCGGCCTGCTGGGTCTGGGTCTGGGCTCCATCCTGACCATGTACCTGGCCCTGCCCCGGGGTCCCGAGATCATCGCCACCGCCTTCGCGGGCACCGGCCTGATCTTCCTGGGCCTGTCCGGCTACGCCCTGACCAGCAAGCGCGATTTCAGCTTCATGGGTGGCTTCCTGTTCGCCGGGATCATGGTGGTCTTCATCGCCGCCATCGCCAATATCTTCCTGGCCATGCCGGCCCTGTCCCTGGCGGTCTCCGGTGGCATCATCCTGCTGATGAGCGGTTTCATCCTCTTCGACACCAGCCGCATCATCAATGGCGGTGAGACCAACTACATCATGGCCACCTATGGCTTGTACCTAAACATCTTCAACATCTTCATCAGCCTGCTGCAGATCCTGGGGATCATGGGCAGCGACGACTGACATCGGCGCCACCGCCTTCAGCTAGAGGCTGAACCGGACCCCGGCCCCGTGCCGGGGTTTTTTTGTCCCCCGCCCTCAGCTCAAAATTAACCGGGGCGATCGATCGGGCCCGCGCCCTGGTCGTTTTTTTGCGTCCCTCACCCTCAGCTCAGGGTGTTCCTGAGCAGGGCCCTGACCTGAAGGGCGCGACCTCTCCCTTCCCAAACCCGGAGGATGACAATGGATCTCTTCATGAAGATCGTGGCGGCCGCCGCCATGGGCATGATGGTCTTCTACGCCTGGCGGGCCTACCAGCAATGGCAGCAGCAGGGACCGAAGGCCGAGAAAGGCGACTGGCAGGCCGCCATCCTGCCCCTGGCCCTGGTGGCGGGGCTCGTGGTCCTGCTCATCGCCATGGTGCGATGAACGGGACTGGTGACTGACGTCACCGGTTCTGGCCCAAGCAATTCCGATGGGGATCGGACCAGGGAGGTTCGGCTGGTGTCCAAGCGGTGGTACCGTCGACGGGAATGTGGCCGGCGAACCTTGGAACCTAGGGATGGCATGCCTTGGTCAGATGCCACCCGCCCTGGACAAACGCAAAGAGATTGGCGATGAAGCCAGTGCTCACTCCCTGGCCCCTCACCCAACCGATGTCTCACCCCGCCGTATGCACGAACTCGGCCCCGCCCAGGTAAGGCCGCAGGGCGGTGGGGATGCGCAGGCGACCATCGGCCTCCTGGTAGTTCTCCAGCACCGCTACCAGGGTCCGGCCCACGGCCAGGCCCGAACCATTGAGGGTGTGGAGTAACTCGGGCTTGCCGGTGTCGGGGTTGCGCCAGCGGGCCTGAAGGCGACGGGCCTGGAAGTCCAGGAAGTTGCTGCACGAGGAGATCTCCCGGTACTTCTGCTGGCCCGGCAGCCAGACCTCCAGGTCATAAGTCTTGGCGGCGGAGAAGCCCAGGTCCCCGGCGCAGAGGCTGACCACCCGGTAAGGCAGCTCCAGCCGTTGCAGGATGGCCTCGGCGTGGCCGGTGAGTGCCTCCAGGGCGGCGAAGGAGTCCGCGGGCCGGACGAGCTGGACCAATTCCACCTTCTCGAACTGATGCTGGCGGATCATGCCCCGGGTGTCCTTGCCATAGGAACCGGCCTCACTGCGAAAGCAGGGGGTGTGGGCCACCCACTTGCAGGGCAGGCGGTCGGCATCCAGGATCAGGTCCCGCGCCAGGTTGGTCACCGGCACCTCAGCGGTGGGGATGAGATAGTAGTCACGCTCGCCGGGGACCTTGAACAGGTCCTGCTCGAACTTGGGCAACTGGCCGGTGCCGTAGAGGCTATCGGCGTTCACCAGGTAGGGGACATAGACCTCGACGTAGCCGTGTTCCCGGGTATGGGTATCGAGCATGAACTGGATCAGGGCACGGTGCAGCCGAGCCAGGGGGCCACTAAGGACCACGAACCGCGCCCCCGCCAGCTTGGCGGCGGCGTCAAAGTCCATCCAGCCGGTGGGGACGCCTAGGTCCACATGGTCCTTGGGGGTGAAAGGGAAGACCCGGGGCTCGCCCCAGCGCCGCTCCTCGCGATTGTCCGCCTCCGCGCGCCCGTCGGGGACGCTGGCGTGGGGCAGATTGGGCAGGCCCAAGGCAATCTCCCGCAGATCCTCCTGCACGGTCGCCAGCTCTACCTCGGCGGCCTTGAGCTGATCCCCGAGGTCGGCCACCCGCGCCAGCAGGGGCCCGACGTCCTCCCCGGCCTTCTTGGCCTGGCCGATGAGCTTGGAGCGGCTGTTGCGCTCGCCCTGGAGTTCCTGGGTCCGGACCTGGATGGCCTTGCGCCGGGTCTCCAGGACCTCGATGCGCGCGGTATCGAGCGTCAGGCCACGACGGGCAAGCTGCGCGGCGACAAAGTCCAGGTCGGCGCGCAGCACTTGAGGATCGAGCATGATGAGTCACCTGATGGGTGTAAAAGGTGCTGGATGGGCAAGGGGAGTGACCCAGGACCGGGCATTTTATAACGGGGCTGACCGAGAGGCGGCCCCTCTTGCGGGCGGTGGCAGGGCGAGCGCGCATAACTCACGCCCCAAACAGGATCTTAGCGCGGTAATCATCGTCCCATGCGGCCTTGCGTCGTTTCTGCGCCAGCCGCAACTTCGTGGGCTCGCGTTCGA
>JAGVUH010000051.1 GCA_019136395.1 Gammaproteobacteria bacterium | reverse complement strand
GCTTGGGAAGCTTGCTGGTGGTCTCGGTCGCGGTCTCTTCGACCTCCTCGCGGATGATGTCATTACAGAGTTCGACGCACTCGTCACAGATGAAGACCGAAGGACCGGCGATCAACTTACGCACTTCCTGCTGGCTTTTGCCGCAGAAGGAGCAATAAAGAAGCTTTCCGTCGTCACTCTTGCGTTGCGTCATCAGTAAGGGTTCTCCGCCGGTAGGATGCCGCGGTACTCATGCGAGTAGCGCGCATCCCCGAAATAGGGACGAACGATAGTGAGGCAATAGCCCGGCCTTGGGGCGCGACTGCCTCCAACCAAGCCTTGTGATCAGGATTTAACCGCCTTGGGCACCGAGCGCTGCTGCAGGACCTTGTCGATCAAGCCATAGGCCACGGAGTCCTCTGGCCCCATGAAGCGGTCACGCTCTGTATCCTCCGCCACCTTTTCCACCGGCTGGCCGGTATGGTGGGCAAGGATCTGGTTGAGCTGGTCGCGAATGTGCAGGATCTCCCGGGCATGGATATCGATATCCGTCGCCTGGCCCTGAAAGCCACTGGATCATCATCCGGGAATGAGGCAAGGCATAACGCTTGCCTGCCGCTCCACCCGCCAGCAGCAAGGCCCCCATGCTGGCCGCCTGGCCAATACACATGGTGCTCACGTCCGGGCGGATGAAGCGCATGGTGTCATAGATGGCCAGACCGGCGGTCACGGCCCCCCCGGGGGAATTGATGTAGAGATGGATATCCTTATCCGGATTCTCGGATTCCAGGAAGAGGAGCTGGGCCACGACCAGGTTGGCCATCTGGTCCTCGACGGGGCCGACGAGGAAGATGACCCGCTCCTTGAGCAGCCGGGAATAGATGTCGTAGGCGCGCTCGCCCCGGGCGGTCTGCTCGACAACCATGGGGATCAGCCCCAGGCCCTGGGGATTCCAGGCCATGTGGGCGGCGGTGATCGGGTTATGCGTCATGAGATTCTTCAAGGACCGATAAGGGCAACGGATCAGGCGGCGGGACCCATCAGTTCCTGGAAACTCTGGGGCTGGTCTTCGACCTCGACCTGGGTCAGGACCCAGTCCACCACCTGCCCTTCCAGGGCCAGGGCCTCGACCGAGGCCAGCTGGTCCTTGTTGCTATAATAGAAATCAACCACTTCCTGGGGGTTTTCGTAGGTCGACGCCATGTCCTCCACGGCCTCGCGGACCCGCGCCGGGTCCGCCTTGAGCTGGTTGGACTTGACCACCTGCGCCAGCACCAGACCCAGGGCGACGCGTCGCCGGGCGTTGTCCGCAAAGAGATGGTCGGGAAGCTCGATCTTCGGACTGCCCCGC
Source organism: Gammaproteobacteria bacterium (assembly GCA_019136395.1). The sequence goes on along the minus strand of JAGVUH010000051.1, from coordinate 4,901 downwards.
AGATTCTGACGCATCTGCTCCTTCAGGGTCTGGATCTCCTGATTGATCAGCGCCTGGGGGATTTCGATCGGGTTGGCCTCCAGCAACAGATCCATGACCTGGGCCTTGACCCGGGCATCGACGCGCTGCTTGAGTTCGCGGCTCATGTTAGCCCGAACATCCTGGCGGAAACGCTCCAGATCGCCATCCTCGACCCCGAAGGCCTTGGCGAAATCGGCATCGACCGCGGGCAGCTTGGGCTCCGCCACGGCATGCACGGTCACGGCGAAGGACGCAGCCTTACCCTTGAGGTGCTCGGCATGGTAGTTGTCGGGGAAGCTGAGTTCCAAAACCCGCTCCTCACCGGCGGCGGCGCCGACCAGACCGGCCTCAAAGCCAGGAATCATCTGGCCGCTCCCCAAGATCAACTGCAGATTGTTGCCGGTGCCCCCGGGAAAGGGTTCTTCTTCTCCGCCCAGGGTGCCCGTGAAGCTGATCCTGAGGCGGTCACCGTCCTGAGCAGGGCGCTCGACCTCGTCGTAGGTCTTGCGCTGCTCCTGGAGGCGCTCGATCAGGGCCTCCAGATCAGCATCCTGAAGTTCCACCACGGGACGCTGCACCCGCTTGCCGGTCATGGAACCTAGCTCAAACGCCGGCAGGATCTCGAAGGTGGCGGTGTAGGCATAACGCCTCTCCTTGGGATCCATGTCCAGATCGAAGGTTGGCTGAGCCACGGGATTGAGGCCTTCCTGGACCAGGGCCTCACCGAAGGTGGATTGCACCAACTCCCCGACCACCTCACTGCGAATCTGTTCGCCATAACGCTGACGCAACATCCTCACCGGGACCTTACCCGGGCGGAATCCGGGCAGGCGTGCAGAACGGGAGAAATCGCGCAGACGGTTCTCCACCGCGCTCTCGATCCGCTCCGGCTCCAGGGCAACCGTCAGGCGCCGTTCGAGCCCGGCTCCATTCTCCACTGATACTTGCATCTTCGTCTGGTCTCTCAAGGGTAGCGCCCCAGGGACCCATCTGGCATAGAGCCCGGATCGGCGGTCAGGGGCAATTCATCAAATTTCGTCAGGGGGCGAAACCGCCTGGTGAATGCGGTTACCAAGCGCGCAAGTATAGCCAGCTAGCCAGATGGGTGCCAGCCAAGCGGTACCGTAGTCGCCCGTACAACAAAAAACCCGCCGTAGCGGGTTTCGAATCAAGCTGGCATGCAGAATGGATCAACTCGATCGTTTAACGTAATTCGGTAAGGACCTGGAAAGCTTTTTAACGTGTAGGGTGAACAGGGTAGGCAGCCAAGTAGGCTATTACACTCTAACCGAATGATTTGAATCAGCTAATATGGTGCCCAGGGACAGAATTGAACTGCCGACACGAGGATTTTCAGTCCTCTGCTCTACCAACTGAGCTACCTGGGCCTCGTGACAGGCCGCGTATTACACCTGAGTCAGGGTGGCGCGTCAAGCAGCGGGTGGGCGGTAATCCGGCGGCGGGGCGCTGCCGTCGCCAAAGAAAAATTTTTCCATCTGTTCCTCCAGAAACTTACGAGCCTTGGGATCCATGGGACTGAGACGGTTCTCGTTGATGAGCATCGTCTGGTGACGTAGCCAATCCTGCCAGGCCTGGCGGGATACCTGATCGAAGATGCGCTTGCCAAGATCACCGGGGTAAGGCGGACGGTCCAGGCCCTCGGCCTCGCGTCCCAGTTTGATACAAGTCACCATGCGTGTCATAGGGGGTCACACTCTCTATGAAAGGGGCAACGTCAGGGGGCATCCTGGCGCGGCTGGTGGGCCCTGGCCTCCAGGACACCCAGGTCACGCAGCAAACGCGAAACGGGGGCGGGGAAACCCAGGTCAGATAGTTCATCGGGGCGCCGCCATACGTGGCAATCGCCTTCGGCTACGTTTACGGGGTCATCCGACAGGAGCAGCCGCACCGGGCGCATCTCCAATTCGAAGTGGCTGAAGGTATGACGGCGGGGGGGCAGCTTTTCAACCAGGATCGCGTCGGTGCCTAGATGGGCGCGACACCAGTTAGCCGGTTGCTCATCAGCCGCGCACTGGGGCAGGCTCCACAGACCGCCCCAAATGCCGGCGGGCGGACGAAGTTCCAGCAACAATTCCCCACGTGGGTTGCGCAGGAGTAGAAACTGGATGGCGCGGCGTGGTAGGGCCCGGGGTGATCGAGGGCGGGGATAGGCCATGACCTGGCCCTGGGCCAGGGCCAGGCAATCCGTCGCCAGGGGACAGCGATCGCACCCCGGCCGGTTGCGGGTACAGAGGGTGGCCCCCAGGTCCATCATGGCCTGGTTGTAGGCGCCGGTGCGCTCGGCCGGGGTCAGGGCCTCGGCCAGGGCCCACAACCGGGCCAGGACATCGGGCTGGCCGGGCCAGCCGTCAATCAGCCGGTGGCGGCTCAGCACCCGCTTGACGTTGCCGTCCAGGATGGGGTGACGCTGCCCGCCAGCCAGGGACAGGATGGCCCCGGCGGTGGAGCGGCCAACCCCCGGCAGCGCCTGGACTTCCGCCAGGGTCAGGGGAAAACGCCCACCATGCTGGTCCTCCAGCAACCGGGCGGCCCGGTGCAGGTTGCGCGCCCGGGCGTAGTAGCCCAGCCCCGCCCAGAGGGCCATGACTTCATCCACCTCGGCCCGGGCCAGAGCGCCGATGGTGGGGAAGCGGCTCATGAAGTGCTCGAAGTAGGGGATGACCGTGGTGACCTGAGTCTGCTGCAACATGATTTCCGAGACCCAGACCCGATAGGGGCTGGGGTCCCGCTGCCAGGGCAGGTCCCGCCGGCCATGGTGGTCGAACCAGGCGAGAACCCGCCGGGCAAAATCGGCGCCATCTCGGGCCATCAACGCCCCAGGAGTGACTTCAGGCCTTGCTCCAGACCCCGGATGCCGGTGCGCTGCTCCAATTGCTGCAGGGCGTTGCCCTCGGACCCGCCCAATTCCCGCTGCAGCCGCCGCCGCGCCAGTTCCTCGATCACCTGGCCGGGGTCCAACCGATATTCCGGGAACTGGAAGTTACCCAGGATGCGCACCGGGATGGCAATCCCCTTGATCTGCTCCAGGGTACTACCGGCCGGTGCCTGGTCCACCCGCGCCACGAGGGTCAGGTCCAGTTCCTCCCGTGGCAGGTTGATCTGACCTGTGCCACTAGCCTGAAAATGGCCCGTTGCCACGCGCAGGTCCTTGGTCTCCAGAATCCCCCGCTCAATGTGGGCCGTGGCCTGGAGCTGGGTGAAACGCGTCCGGCCGCTCCCGGTGGGCTTGGCAGGCTTGGCCTGACCACGCAGCTGCGCCTCGACGGTCTGCACGAGACCCTCCAGGTCAAAACCCTGGAGCTCGCCCTCGGGCATCCGCAGGGCCGCCCGGCCCGACAGACTGGCCACCAACTCTGGCCGGGCCAGGCCCTGTGCCTCCAGGTCCACCTCCAGATCGGCGCGGCCGCTCAGGCGGGGCTATAGAAGCGGGCTACCCGCTCCCGGAGCTGAAACTGGCCGTCCTGACCGCTGAGGTGGCCGTCGAACTCGCCAAACTTCAGGCCCCGCCAGGTCAGGAGGCCAACCCGTACCTGTCCATCCAGGGCAACCGCATCCCAAGCCCGGGCCCGTGGTTCCTTGACCGGCGGTGGAGGCGTAGTTGATGTTTGGGCGACCGACTCGGCGATCAGCAGCCGCACCAGGAATGGCATTTCGGGGGCCTTCGCCGACTTACGGGCGATGCCAGACTCGGACTCAGGGTCCAGGCCGGGGGCCAAACCAGGTTCCAGGCCAGGCTCCACACTGGCGACGGTCGCTGGCGGCAGATAGTTGTCCAGGACGAGCTGATCCGCCTTGAGGTCGAAGGTATGGCGATCAGGCCCCCCTGGCACCCATGACCAACTGCCCGTCACCCGGGTCTGGTCCAGGCCCAGGTCCAGCCCGTTCAGGTCCAGGCGACCCTCGGTCCACCGCCAGTCGCTGGCCAGGGTCAAGCGGGAGAGGGCCGCCGGGTCCGCCATGGATGGGAGCGACAGCCCCAGTTCCTTCACCCAGGCGAGGGCATCCACAGGCACCAGAGCGAGATGGCCCCGCCAGTCGGGCTGCTCGTCCAGGCCGCTGGCCGTGACCAAGCCCCGCGCCCGCAAGGTACCGCTCTCCAGGACCAGATCCCGCACCGCCAGGGTGCGCGCCCGGGCGTCATAGTCCAGTTCTCCCTGACCGGTGAGCCTGAGGGGCTTGCCGGACGGGGTCCCACCGCTGGCATCCATCGTCAGATCGAGCCCGGAGACGCGATAGGCGGCCGCCGGGAGATCGGCCGTCAGGCTGCCACGCAGTTCGGCCTGGGCCTGGTAGCGCTCCCCGAGGGCCAGCTCATCCAGGCGCAAGACAAAGGGGTTGAGCACCAGGTGCTGGTCGGCGGCGGGCAAGCGGGTCCGGGCCTCCAGGGTCAGGCGGGCGGGCCGCCCCCGCCCCAGTTCGGCAATCTGGCCGGTCAGGTTCAGGTCCAGCGGGCCGTCCGGATCAAGTTGCGGGATCCGCACCCCCAGATCGTCCAGGATCAACTGGTTCCCGTTTTCCTGGTCGTCCCACAGGATTCGCACCCCGGTCAGGACCAGGCCCTCGCCCGTTGCCTCCGGCAGTGGGCTGGCTTCCGGGTCCTCGTCCTCCCAGGCGGCACGCAAGGACCCCGGCAGGGGTTGGACCGCCAACGGCCGCTCCATGACCGGTCCCCGCCACTCCTCCCAGTTGGTCCGGCCATCAGGGGCACGGATCAGATGGAGGCTCCATCCGGTACCCAGGAGTGCGCCCAGTTCCAGGCGTCCCCGCAGAAGGGCCTGGAGATCGAGCCGCGCCTGGGCCTTCTGCACGCGCAGAAAGGGCTGCTCGCCGAAGCCCGCGGGCTGGGCAAGACGCGCCTG
>JAGVUH010000071.1 GCA_019136395.1 Gammaproteobacteria bacterium | reverse complement strand
GGCTAACAGTTTCTCCGCCGTACCCGGTTCCAGCCCAAACTCCTCCTCGATCATCCGGTTCCAGGCCTCGCGCTTGAAGGTCTCCTGGCTCGGCACCGGGCGATGGACGATATTTTCGTGACAGTCGATGCAGCTCTTGCCCGCGGTCTCCTCCCGGTGGATGGCCGCGGTGTCGGCGCGCTTGCCCTGAATCGCCTCCAGGACGTGGCACCGCTGACAGGTCGCCGACCCCGTCTCCCGGAACCACTGGCGGGTGGCGAAGGCGGCCTCCGGCAGGTGCAGGGCGTTGATGACCGGATCATCGTAATCGGCGCCGAAGAGTTGCTTCCACAGGTCCTTGCCACCCTTGATGTGGTCCCAGGTGGCGGCGAAGACGCCCTCGGAGACGTGGCAATCGCCGCACTCGGCGCGGACCCCCGAAACCGGGTTGTAATGGACCGATTTGCGATACTCGTCCTCCATGTAGGTCATGGAGTGGCAACTGGTGCAGAACTCGTTGGTGCTGCTGTAGCGGTCGAACTCCAGCAGAAAGGTCATGAAGGCCATGCCGCCCAGGCCACCGATGACCAGGGCGATCAGGATGGGGCGGGTGATGGGGATGGTGGAGAGGAAACTAGCCATCGCTGCCGGCCTTCGTTCCGTTGCCTTCCTGGCTTACCCCTGGGGTGCCCTCACCGCTGCCCGCCTGACTTGCTTTCGGGCCGTGGTGGGTGCCAAAGCCGAGGATGGCGTTGGTTTGTTCCGGCGCGTCCAGCCAACCGTGACCCGCGTCCTCGGTCAGGTGCCGGTCGATGATCGCCTGAGCCTCGGCACCCGCCTCCTGCCGGACCTCGGGCAGGAACTTGCCGTAGAAATTCCGGCTGACCAGGTACATGCCCTCCCACCAGGCATGGTTGGGGCTGGCCATGGAGGCGCCATGACGGGCACGGGCGCCCTCGTCGTGCCACAGTTCCCAGTAGGTGAACTCGATGGGCTCGTCGAAGGGCAAGGGGGTCAGATAGCCCCCGGCGTAGAGGTCGGCCATGATGCCTTTGGCCGGCACGGCGAACTTGCTGTCGAAGAGTTCCACCAGGTTGTCGAACTGGCGCATGAATCCCTGGGTGAAGGCCTTGCCGTGGCACTCCAGGCACACCAGGGTCATGGCCTCGCGGCGACGTTCCGGGGTGACGACGGACTTGACCTTGCTCAGGCCGCCGTCCAGCTTGGTGATCTCCTCGCCGCGTTTGGGGACGGGGGAGCCGGCGGGGATCTCCAGCTTGCCGCCATCCTCCAGCAGCACCAGGTACTGGCGCTGGGACACGGGGGCGTTGAGGGCCCAGGCGTTGCGCATGCCGACGTCGTGGGTGGAGGGGAGCTTGCCCGCGGCGCCCATGTGGCAGGTGGCGCAGGTGGGGGCGGCGGTGTAGTCCTTGCCGGCGAACCACTGGGGGGCGTCCAGGTTCATGCGGTGCCGCTGGGAGGAGAAGAGCATGCCGTGCTTGGAGGCGGCGAAGATCTCCGCGTCCGGGGAATCGGGGCCGGAGTGGCAGCGGGCGCAGGCCTCCGGTTCCCGGGCCTGGGCCTTGGAAAACAGATGCCGGCCATGGCAGGAGGAGCAGGAGCCCTTGGATCCGTCCGGGTTGACGCGGCCGATGCCCGAGTTGGGCCAGGTCTCCGGGTCCAGGGTACCATCCCCCTTGACCTTGACCTTGGAGCCATGGCACTGGTCGCAGCCGGCGGCCTGGACCGCGGGCCCGGTCAGGTTGGCGGCCATGGCGGGGATGCGCTCCTTGATCAGGCTGTAGGCCTCGGCATGGACCGAGCCCTGCTGTTCCTTGAACTCGGTCTCGTGGCAGCGGGCGCAGTCCTGGGGGGAGACGATGGTGGCAATGACCTGTCCCTCGTGCTTGATGGCGTCCGGATCGGCCACCGCCGCCTGGTGACAGTCCATGCAGTTGACCCCGGCCTTGGCGTGGGCGCTCTCCCGCCACTCCTGGGCCAGTCCGGCGGAGGACTTGTCATGGCAGTTCACGCACTCCTGGCCGGCCGCGTGGCCCCAGTTGCTGGGGTCCAGGGTGACCTTGGCGGCCCACAGGGGACCGGCCAGGCCCGCCAGCAGCAAGCCGAGGATGATCATGGCGTTAGGCAACCAGCCCTTGGGCGGCGGGACCTTGGGCAAGGGGGGGATACTGGGCAACCTTAGCTACCTCCTCAGTTGAGAAAGACCGACGATTTCCCACCCGGACGTGCGCGGGGTTCGGGGCGGGACCGGGGCCCGCGGACCTCACGCGGCGTTCCTGGCGGGCATCCCCGTCACCAGGGGGTCCCTGTCCTGGATTATCCGGAGGACTCTCCGAACGGGCAAGCGAATTAGCATTTCAGTCGTTATTTATATATTTATAATCAGTAGTTTACTGAATTACTTGGTTGACGGGAGGACCCAGGACGTTAAGTATTTAGACTTCAGGCGATATAGCCGCCAACAACCCGAGAGGCACGAGGAGACACAACAACCATGCTATCCCCCAAGCGTTTGATCCAATCCACCGCCCTGGCCGCCCTGCTCGGCCTGTGCGGCGGCGCCCTGGCCGCCGACCCCATCCATCAGGTCCCGTCGGAGGTGTGCAAGAACTGCCATCAGGAGATCTACAAACAGTGGAGCGGCTCCATGCACGCCCATTCCTCGGCGATGAAGGACCCCATCCATGCCGCCTTCTATGAGTCCGAGGTGGGCTCGCCGACCGAGGAGGGAATGGTGGCCAAGGCCAACAAGAAGTATCCGGTCTGCCTCGCCTGCCATGCCCCCAACGCCGCCCGTGACAAGACCACCAAGCTCGACGCCAAGCCGGCCTACGCCGAGGGCGTCAACTGCGTTGCCTGCCATACCCTGGCCAAGTACAAGGGCATCAATGACGAGGGTGGCAAGCTCCGCCTGGGCATCAGCGCCTACGAGCTCGCCGACAAGATTCAGGCCCCCACCGGCCTGAACCTGGGGCTGCAAAAACTCACCGCCGGCGATGATCCCTTCGGCGGCGCTGGCGCCGGTGGCGAGCAGAAGCCCAATCCCCACCTGGGCGAGGCGGTGGAATTCGAGGGCAAGAAGATCCCGGGTCTGCCCATGGAGGGTAACCCGAGCCTGATGCGCTCCAACGATGCCTGCATGGGCTGCCACGACAAGCGCAACAACCCCCACGGCGTCGCCCTGTGCGGTACCGGTGACGAGTATGTCCAGTCCCGGACCCAGGTGACCTGCATCTCCTGCCACATGCCCCTGTCCGGCGGCCTCAGCGACCATTCCCTGGGCGGCGGTCATGATCAGGCCATGCTCGAGCGCTCCGTGCTCTTCGACCTCAAGGCCCAGCCCAAGGGCGACAAGCTGGCCGTCGACGTCAGCATGACCAACCAGCAGCCTCACATCCTGCCCACGGGCGCCCCGTTCCGGAACATGTTCCTCAAGGTCATGGCCTATAACGGCAAGGGCGAGGTTGTGTGGCAGAGCACCAAGGGCCACCCCAGCGAGGATGACCCCCAGGCTTACATGTTCCTGACCCTGGTGGACGACGAAGGCAAGCCGGTACCCCCGCCCCAGGCCAAGAAGGCGGGCGCCGACACCCGTCTCAAGCCCCACGAGACCCGGGTCCTGAGCTACGAGATCCCTGCCAAGGACGTGGTCCTGGTGCGCGGTGAGCTGTACTACAACCTACTGTGGCCGTCCCTGGCGAAGAAATTCACCCAACTGCCGGACGAGCTGAAGCAGCCGGTGCTGATGGCCGAGGCGGAGAAGGAGATCGCCAAGCCCTGAGGGGGCTGGCGTCAGCCCTGAACCCTTGGAAGGCGTCCCGTTTCCAGTTCCCAAATCTTGACCCCGAGGGGCAGGCTTACCGCGTGAACCGATCCGGACACCTTCCGGGATAAGTCAGGCACCAGGGTTCATCGCCCTGGTGCCTTTTTTATTCGTGCCTGTTCGCGCCTGGATTCATCCCCGCTGGCGCCGCGTCGTGACGCTTTCTCCCCCGATACCCCAGTTGTCGGTTTCGACCTCGTCGATGATCACCATGGTCGTGGCGGGATTCTTGTCCAGCACCTCCACCAGCAGGTCCGTCACCCCCTTGATCAGGCGCGCCTTTTGTTCCGCGGTCGCGCCATCGCGGGTGATTTTGATGTTGACGTAGGGCATGAAGGTTCCTCCTGGTGGACGGGTTTGCGGATAATGCCGGCACAAGACAGTATCCGGCATCTAAACCGAGAACCGCCACAATGAACGCCCCTACCTCCCCGCCCCTACGTACCGGTCCCCTCAACCTCATCACCGACGTGCCCGGGATCGAGGTAGGAAGCCACCAGGCCAACCACACCGGGACCACCGTGGTCCTTGCCCGGGCGGGGGCCGTGGGCGGCGTCGATGTCCGTGGTTCAGCCCCGGGGACTCGCGAGACCGACCTCCTGGACCCGGTGAACCTGGTCGACCGGGTCAACGCCATCGTCCTCTCCG
>JAGVUH010000225.1 GCA_019136395.1 Gammaproteobacteria bacterium | reverse complement strand
GGCCAGGGGCAGCTCACCGCGGTTGATGCGGTGGGCGTTGGTGATGATGCGGGAGGACTGGGCCTGGCGGAAGATCTCGGTCAGGCGCACGGTGGGGATGGCGCCGGAGTCGATGAGATCCGCCAGCACCGCCCCGGGCCCCACCGAAGGCAACTGATCCACGTCGCCGACGATCAGCAGGCCCGCCTCGTCCGGGATGGCGCGCAGGACCTGGTTCATCAGCACCGTGTCCATCATTGACGCCTCGTCGAGGACCAGGAGCTGGGTCTCCAGGGGGTGATCGGCGTCGCGCTTGAACTGAAAACTGGTGGGGTCGAACTCCAGCAGGCGGTGGACGGTCCGGGCCTCCAGGCCCGTGGTCTCGGTGAGGCGCTTGGCGGCGCGGCCGGTGGGGGCGGCGAGCAGCACCTCGACCTGTTTGGCCTGGAGGATGCGCAGCAGGCTGTTGACCAGGGTGGTCTTACCCACCCCGGGGCCGCCGGTGATGATGGTCACCTTATTGGCGAGCATGGTCGCCACCGCCTGGCGCTGGGAGGGTGACAGTTGCAGTCCGGTCTGGGTCTCGACCCAGGGCAGGGCCCTGGCCGGGTCGATCAGGCCCCAGGGCGGGGTCCCGGCCAGGAGACGGCGCAGGTGCTGGGCGCAGCCGGCCTCCGCCCGCTGCAAGGGGGTCAGGAACAGCAGGTCCAGGTCCAGGACCAGGTTGCCCTCCGCCCGCTCCAGATCGACGGCCTGCTGGATGATGGCCTCCGGGATGGCCAAGAGGTCCACCGCCATGGCCGTCAGCTTCTCGGCCGGGGCGGGGAGTCGTGGGGGATGCCCAGGCTCTGGGCGATGGTGTCGGCGGTCTTGAAGCCGATGCCCCAGATGTCCAGGGCCAGGCGGTAGGGGTTCTCGCTGACCTTGAGGATGGCGGCGTCGCCATAGGTCTTGTAGATGCGCACCGCCCGGGAGGTGCCAACGCCGTGGGACTGGAGGAAGACCATGATCTCGCGGATGACCTTCTGCTCCGCCCAGGCGGCCACCACCCGCTCCCGGCGCTTGGGGCCGATGCCGTCCAGTTCCTCCAGCCGTTCGGGGGCGGTCTCGATGACGTCGAAGACCGCCTCGCCGAAGGCGCGGACCAGCTTGCGGGCGAAGTGGGGGCCGATGCCCTTGACCATGCCGGAGCCCAGGTACTTCTCGATGCCCTCCAGGGTGCTGGGGGGGACCACCTGGAGTTGGTCGGCGCGATACTGCAGGCCGTGCTGGCGGTCGTTGACCCACAGGCCCTGGGCCTCGATGTACTCCCCGGGGGTGACCGTGGCGGCGTTGCCGACCACCGTCACCAGGTCGCGCTGCCCCCGGACCTTGACGCGCAGGACGCAGAAGCCCGAGGCCTCGCTGTGGTAGGTGACGCGCTCGACGGCGCCGGCGAGGCGCTCGCGGGGACTGGTATCGGGGACGTGGCTGGGTTCAGGGCTGGTCATGCGCGTAGCGCTCGCCGGTCACGGCGCGGCGGGGGAATGCCGCACAATCCACAACCCGGTCAGAGCCCGGCTTGGCCGCCACAATGGCCGGGGGTGCGGTCATGGCAGCTTACGCACCACGCCGCCAACCACCCCCCAGATCAGAAGCTCCTGGGCCGAGCGCAGGGCGATGGGGGCATAGTCCGGGTGATGGGACTTGAGGGTCGGCACCGGCCCGCGCTGGTCCAGTTCCTTGACGGTCAGTTCGTTGTCGATGATGGCCAGGACGATGTCGCCGTGGCGCGGCTCCCGGTTCCGGTCGACTACCAGCAGGTCGCCGTCCAGGATGCCGGCCCCGCTCATGGACTGGCCCTTGACGCGGACATAGAAGGTCGATTCCCGATGGGGGATGAGGTACTGGTGCAGGTCCAGGTTGCCCTCGGCGTACTCGTCCGCTGGTGAAGGAAAGCCGGCGGGGACCCGGGACGAGAAGAGGGGCCGGGAGAGGGGCGAGGTCGGCCCGGCGGGTTCGAGGTCCTCCAGGTCCGGCCCCAGGCGCGGCGCATTGAGCCAGGCCTGAATCTGCGGGATCCGGCTCGCCGGCAGGCGCACCACCTTCGTCGGCTCGCCCCAGCGACCCGATCCTACCTTGCGCCCGGCGCCGGGACGTGCTCCTCCGCGTGGCATGCAGGTTCTCCGATATGAGTTACGCGAACCAAAGTATACGCCAAGCGTGGGGATGATGGGCCCTGCCCCCCTCGCGGGCGAGACCCTCTCTCGGAGATTCGCGTGGAAGACAGCCCCCTGGGACCTGGGCTGTCTTTCATCTTCAGAGGGTACGGCGGGCCTCTGATAACAATTTGAGGAGGGTGGAGGGAGGACGGCCTGCCCGAGCCTTGCGCTGTCCGGACAGGACTAAGCGGGTCGGGGGAGGGGTAGCAGGCGTCCTCTCCGGAGGGTCCTCAATCCTCCGGCACAGGCTCCGTCAGCGGGTCGCCCCAGGCGAGGACGCCGCCGGCCATGCTGACGGCGTCGAGGCCGAGCTGGCTGAGCAGGAAGGCCGCCACCGCGCTCCGCCGGCCACTGCGGCAGTAAGCCACGTAGCGAGCGGCGGGGTCGAGTTCGCTGGCCCGCTGGCGGAGTTGCGACAGGGGGATGAGGGTGGCGCCGGGGATGTGGCCCTCGTCGAACTCCTCCTGTAGGCGCACGTCCAACGCAACATACTGATTGTCGATCATGGCCTTGGCCACGGGGGTATCGACCTCGCGGACCAGCGGTCGGGCCAGGAGCCGGTTGAAATCCTCGCGGGTGAGTTCGAGCAGGATGCCATCCTGCAGCATGCGCACCGTCACCGGGCTGATCTTGCCGGTGAGCAGGGCGTCCTCACCGAAGGCGTCGCCGTGCCCCAGTTCGGCGGCCTTCATGGGGATGCCTTCCTCGTCGTCGATCTGCCAGAGCTCGGCGCGACCGGCGGCGATGACATGGAAGCCATCGGCCTCCTTCCCCATCTTGACGATCTCGTCGCCGGCCTTGACGGATCGTTCGCGCAGGCTGGCCAGGGCCTGTTCGGCGTTTTCCAGGGGGATGCGCTGGAAGGGGGCGGTCGCGCGCACCAGGCGCAGGTAGTCGTCGCGGGGGGAGCCGGGCTCGGCGAGGCTGCGCGCCACCTGTTCCAGGGTGAGCAGGTAGTCGGCCAGGGCGGTGTCGATGTGGCAGAGGTGGGCGTCGTCCAGGGCCTCCACCGTCACCGCCGCGGGGAGGGGTGGCAGGAGGAAGTAGCCGCGATCGGCGGCAGCCAGCTCCTGGCGGCGGCCCTCGGCATCCGTGATCGCCACCCGGCCGATGGCGACGTAGAGGCGGTCGGGGAGGTCGCCGCCTGTGAGGCGCAGGCTCTCGCCCTCGCGCAGGTCGAAGAGACGGAAGATCTGCAAGGATTCCGTCAGACAGCGGTCGGAGAGGCCGGGAAAGGCATGGAAGCGTTCACGCAGAATCTTGAGGATATGGGTAGTCTTAAGGCTCATGGGGTTCTCGATGATGGGGCCAGGTCGGTGCTAGGCTCCGGATTCAGTACCGGGCATTCTGGGGCTTGTCACCCTTGGCCCCAATCCTTCGTGAGGATCAACTTGGCTGTGTTGGCATGGTGCTGGCGTCCTTGGCACCAGTCTCTTGGAACTTGGCCGGTGGTCTTGGCGATCGGCCGCGACGCAGCGCACGACCAGCCTCGGTCCCAGGGTCTCTCTGATCCACGGTTGCAACGACCCTGGGCAAGAATCACGCTGTCAGGATTCCGCCAGAGCCCTGGCGGACTCGATCTTCAGGTGGTTGAATGCCACCAGCGCTCCCGCCAGGAGTCCTGCCTCCACCACAAATGTCGTACCGTAGGCGAGGAGGGCCTGCTCACCGGCGACCAGTTGCTCTATACCCAGATGGTTGATGATTAGGTTTAAACCATCCACCAGCCCAGACCCCAGCAGGCTGGCCAGGGCCCGGCCCAGTTGGTGGCCCAGGCCCCAGACGCCGAGCAACAGCCCGGCGCTTCTTAGGCTGGTGAAGGCCACGGTCTGCGCCAGCAGGCTGGCGGCGGCCAGGCCGCTGGCGAGCCCCATGCCCAGGACGCTGGCCTGGAGCAGCCACACCTGCTGGTTGAGGCCGGCCAGGATGATCAGGGGAAAGAGCGGGATCAGGAGGAGGACGCCGAGCCGGTACAAACGAGCCAGGCCCAGCCAGCGGATCAGTACCAGGCCGGACAGCAGGATGGAGGCCAGGGCCCCCAGGCCCCAGAACATGGTCAGTTGGGTGGTGGCGGCGACGTCCAGGCCGAACACCAGTCCCGCGTAGGGCTCCATGAGTACGTCCTGCATCTGGGTGCCGAGCAGGGTCAGGGTGATGACGGCGAGAAAGCGCCGGGCCTGGGGATCGCGCCAGACGAGTTCGTGGAAATTGGCCCAGAAGTGGCTTCGCCGGGCCTGGTCGGCCGCCTGGCGGTGTGCCTCCCCCCTGGGTTCCTGGCCCAGGGTGGCAAGGACGGACAGGGCCGCGGCGACGAGGGCAATGAGCGCCACCACCAGGGTCAGGCGCTCCGCGCTGTAGGGCCGCAGGGCCAGACCTACCAGCCCGGCGCCGGCGATCATGCCCAGGAGCTTGACCACTTCATAGAGGTTGGCGGCCCGGGAGCGGGACGCCCCGGGGGGGAAGCGGTCGACGAGGAGGGCATGAAAGGTGTTGCCGGCCAGGTTGCGACCCAGGCCATAGGCGATCAAAGCCACCAGGATCAACCCCGTGCCCACACTGAAGAGGGCGGGGGTTTGTAACACCAGGGCCACGGCCAGGGCCGCACCGCCGCCGGCGATGAGGGCGCCCAGGATCAGATAGGGCTCGCGGCGCCGCCCCCAGAGGGGGTAGGCATCGGAGACATGGCCCAGCCATATGCGCGCCGGGCTTACCAGCAGCGGAATGGAGACGAAGAGTCCAGCCAGAATCACGGGCAGACCCAGTTCCACCACCATGACTCGGTTGATCACACTGCCTGCCAGGATGGTGAGGAGGGTCAGGCTCAAGGGCAGGGCCGCCAGGCGGATCAGTTGCAGGGGGCTATTCATGGCGACTCCCGAAATTGCAGGGAGGCCAGGCGGGCGTAGAGGCCGTTCTGGGCCATCAGTTCCTCGTGGCTGCCGGCGGCGACCAGGCACCCCTGGTCCAGGACCAGGATGCGGTCCACCCGCCGCACCGTCGCCAGGCGGTGGGCGATGACGATGCTGGTGCGGCCCGCCATCAGTTCGGTGAGGGCCAGTTGCACCAGGCGCTCGCTCTCCGCGTCCAGGGCGCTGGT
>JAGVUH010000585.1 GCA_019136395.1 Gammaproteobacteria bacterium | reverse complement strand
CTTGCCGTCCTCATTGGCCCCGGCGCTGAAATCGGCGGTCACCGCCACGGTGCGGTCGGCGACGCAGGGGATGGGCAGGCCCAGGGGGCCGAGGGAGCCGGGACCGGCGCCGATGGCGGCGCGGATCTCCTCATTCGTCGCCATCCGCAGGGGCTTGGCCACCTGAGGGAGCTTCTCCGCCTTGATGGGATTCAGCTCGTGGTCGCCCCGTACCAGCAGGGCGATGAGGCGGGGCGCGTCGGAACCGGGGCCGGCGGGAGCGGCCGCTGCACCCGGCGGGGAGCCAGCTTCTCCGGACGCGGCTGGCGCACCCTGCGACGAGCCCGCCGTCCCGGGAGTAGGGTTGGCGGCGGTTGCATTGCCCGGATCGGGAGCGGCGGCCACCACCAGGGTCTTAATGGTGCGCTCGATGGGCTGGCCAAACTGCACCACCAGTTCCTGGATGGTTTTGGCGTTCGGGGTGTCCACCAGCCGCTTGTCCTCGGACGGCGCCGGCAGGCGGTCCGCCAAGGGCAGGGCCTCCGCCAGCTCGATGTTGGCGGCGTAATCGCTGGCGTCGGAGAAGACGATGGCGTCCTCGCCGGAGTCCGCCAGGACATGGAATTCATGGGACGCCCGGCCACCGATGGACCCCGTGTCCGCCTGCACCGGGCGGAAATCCAGGCCGCAGCGCTGGAAGATACGGCTGTAGGTGGCGTGCATCACCTGGTAGGTCTCCGCCAGGGAGTCGCGGTCCAGGTGGAAGGAGTAGGCATCCTTCATCAGGAATTCCCGCGCCCGCATCACCCCGAAGCGGGGGCGGATCTCGTCGCGGAACTTGGTCTGGATCTGGTAGAAGTTCACCGGCAACTGCTTGTAGCTGCGCAGTTCCCGGCGCGCCAGGTCGGTGATGATCTCCTCGTGGGTGGGACCGAAGCAGAATTCCCGCTGGTGACGGTCCTTGAGGCGCAGCAACTCGGGGCCGTATTGCTCCCAGCGCCCGGACTCCTGCCACAGCTCCGCCGGCTGCACCGCCGGCATCAGCACCTCCAGGGCCCCGGAGCGGTCCATCTCCTCCCGCACGATGCGCTCCACCTTGCGCAGCACCCGCAGCCCCAGGGGCAGCCAGGTGTATAGGCCCGCCGCCAGCTTGCGGATCATGCCCGCCCGCAGCATCAGCCGGTGACTGGCTACCTCCGCGTCGGCGGGGGTCTCCTTGAGGGTCTGCAGAGGGAAGCGGGAGGTGCGCATGGGGTTGGGCCAGGGGTAAAAAAGGGCCCATTGTAGGTAGCGCCTTCGGGAGTAACAAGCGGTTGGAGATCTCTACGGTTGGACTTCTCTGTGTTGGAGAACCCGGTTGGAGATCGGGGTAGCCCGGAGGTAGGGCCGGGCGCCAACGCGGTCAGGGTTTGTCGGAGAAGCGATAGCCCACGCCCCGCACTGTCTGCAGCAGATTGTCGTG
This sequence comes from Gammaproteobacteria bacterium, assembly GCA_019136395.1. Next base: position 3,037 of record JAGVUH010000585.1, on the reverse strand, counting down.
GCCGGTTTCCTCCAGGGCCTTGCGCAGGCGGCGGACGTGGACATCCACCGTCCGTTCCTCGACGTAGATCTGCTCGCCCCAGACCTGATCCAGGAGTTGGGAGCGAGTAAAGGCCCGCTCGGCGTGGCTCATGAGGAAATGGAGCAGGCGGAACTCGGTGGGGGCGACATCGACCCGCTGACCGGCGGCGGTGACGCGATGGCTGACGTTGTCGATCCGCAGGCCGCCGATCTCGATCTGGTCGGTGGGCTCCTCGGGCCGGGAGCGGCGCAGCACGGCGTTGACCCGGGCCACCATCTCCCGGGGGGAGAAGGGTTTGGCGATGTAGTCATCGGCCCCCGTCTCCAGGCCGCGGATACGGTCCTCCTCCTCGCCGCGGGCGCTGACCATGATGATGGGGATGGCCCGACTCTTGGGATTTTGTTTGAGCTGCTGGGCCAGTTCCAGACCGGAGCGGCCGGGCAGCATCCAGTCCAGGAGGATGAGGTCCGGCTCCTCGGACTGCATCAGCTTGCGTGCCTCGTCGGCGTGCCCTGCCTCGAGGACGCGAAACCCGGTGCCCTCGAGGGCAAAACGGATGACTTCACGGATGTCGGGTTCGTCGTCGATGATCAGAATGGTCGCCATGGTGCTCAGGGTTCGTGAAGGGCGCCGGGGGAACGTGGGGGAACGCGGAGGCGTGTACGCCGTGCGAAGGATCTCACTGCCAAGTGTCATTGTATGAAGATCCCGTGACAAGGATGTGACGGCTGGGGGGGCAACAGCGGTCAGATTTCGCTATCGCGCCAGCAGGGAGCTTTCCGCGTCGATGGTTGATGCATCGTCCAGGACGTGGACGCTGTGACGTGGCCGCTGACTACCCGCCAGGTCCCGACGGGTTATGATGCGATCCTCGGCCGCTCGCCCCAAGGGGTTCAACTCGATTCCGCACTTGATAAGCCGTCATGTCCGATTTTTATCTGCGCTTCCTGGGCGTCGGCAACGCCCATGCCCCCGCGTTGGGATCATCTGCGGCGGTCCTGGAACGGGACGAGGAACCCTGTCTGCTGATCGACTGCGGACCGGACACCCTGTCGGCTTATCTTGGGGTTCACGGCACCCTGCCCAGGGCCATCTTCATCACCCATGCCCACCTGGATCATATCGGTGGCCTGGAGGGGCTCTTTTACCGCCTGGCGACCGCCCCTGAACCGATCGAAGCGCCGCGGCTGTTCGTCCCCGTCGAACTGATCCCGGTCCTGCAACGTCGGTTGGCGGATTACCCCAATCTGCTAGCGGAGGGCGGGTTCAATTTCTGGGACGTCTTTCACCTGATCCCGGTCGCGGAGCGCTTCTGGCTCCGGGACCTGCTGTTCAACGTCTTTCCCGTCCGCCACCACGAATACCTCGGCGCCTATGGGCTGGCCCTAAAGGGGCGTTTCCTGTTCACCGGGGATACCCGGCCCATCCCGGAGATCCTCAACCGCTTTGCCAGCCAGGGTGAGTTTATCCTGCACGACTGCGGTATCCGTCCCAACCCCTCCCACACCGGGTGCGAGGACCTGGCCCGGGAGTATAAGCCCGAACAGCGGCAACGCCTGGTGCTCTATCACTATGCCTCGGAGGCCGATGGCCGGGGGCTGGAAGCGCGGGGTTATCGCATCGTCCGCCGGGGGGAGCGGCTGACGCTGCGCTGTCCCGTCCCCTTGACCCAGAACGAAACCGAGTTGCCTGCCGATCCAAGGATGTGAATTCCAGGAAATGAATTCCGGGTTTTGCGCCGACCTGGGGTCATCAATCCCGAATTACGCACCACCTGGGATCATGCATCCCAAGTCGCGTGCCGGCCTGGGGGTCATGAATCCCGAGTCGCGCGTCGCGCCGGGGTCATGACCCTGGTAACGCCTGTTAAGCTGGAGCCTGTCCACGACCATGACCATGCCGATTTCCCCGCCTCCACCGGCCTCATCCCCGGAAACCGTCGCCCCCCTGTTCCAGGGGCGCATCATCCACCTGACCCAGGAGCTGGTGCGCCTGCCCAATGGCTATGAGGCGGAATTGGAGATCGTCCATCACCCGGGAGGGGCCGCGGTCGTTGCCCTGGATGCGGACGGCCGGGTCTGCCTCTTGCGTCAATATCGCTATGCGACGGGTGGCTGGCTGTGGGAATTACCCGCCGGCAAGATCGATAACCGCGAGCCGCCCCTGGACACGGCCCGGCGGGAGCTCGCGGAGGAGGCGGGCCGGGAGGCCGCGGAGTGGCGGGAACTGGGGTGCATGCATAGTTCACCCGGCATCCTGACGGAGGTGGTTTACCTCTATCTGGCGCGCAACCTGACCTTGACCGCCACTGGCCATGAGCACGAGGAGGTCATCGAGGTCCATTGGCTGCCCCTGGCCGAGGCCCTGACCTGGTGTCGGGATGGTCGGATCTCCGACGCCAAGACCCTGATCGGCCTCTTCCGCGCCGAGTCGGTGCTGGCCTAGAAGCCAGATTGTGCTTCCAATAGGGATTCGTCGGGCGCGTCTTGACAGTGGGGCGACCACGGACAAATACTCAAGGCATCGCTTGGGATGTCACAACGCCTTGTCAGGAAAGAAATAACCCAATGAACAAGCTGCCTGTCACTCGTCGTCTCCTGGTTGCGGCCAGCCTGGCGGCCGTCATCGGGCTCAGTGGCTGCGTGGTCGGGACCACGGCCTATTACCCCGATTACGGGCCGGGGGGTTACGACTACCTTTATTACCCTTCCTCGGGCATCTACTACGACAACGTGGGGGGCTACTACTATTACCCCTCGGGTGGGACCTGGGTCCAGACCACCGTCCTGCCGTCCTACCTCTACAGCGGACTGGGGACCTATGTGATCCTGACCAACCCGGGGCCCCGTCCCTGGTACCGCTATGACGAACATCGGCACTATTACCCGCCGGAGAGCTATCGCCATCATCCCCCCAAGCCACCGCCCCCACGGCCCAAGCCCAAGCCTTATTGGGACGATCACCGTCCGGGAGACGACCGGCCGCCGCCGGGTTGGCGCCCGCCACCCGATCATCG
>JAGVUH010000648.1 GCA_019136395.1 Gammaproteobacteria bacterium | reverse complement strand
CCGGCGATGCGCTCGCGGTTGGCGAAGTCCTCGCCGGGGCCTTCCTTGATGACCTTGCCGAACTCCTTCCAGAATTCCTGGTACTTGTCCGCCTCGTCCTTGGCCATGGTCTCCAGTTGGCCGAGGATGCGCTTGACGTTGGCGCCGCGGATGGTGTCGATCTTGCGGTTGTGCTGGAGGATCTCGCGGGAGACGTTCAGCGGCAGGTCGTCGGAGTCCACCACGCCCTTGACGAAGCGCAGGTAGTGGGGCATCAGCTTCTCGGCCTCGTCCATGATGAAGACCCGGCGCACGTAGAGCTTGACGCCGTGTTTCTGGTCCCGATCCCACAGGTCCCAGGGGGCGCGCTTGGGGATGAACAGCAGGGCGCTGTATTCGTTGGTGCCCTCCACCCGGTTGTGGACCCAGGCCAGGGGCTCCTCGAAGTCGTGGGAGATATGCTTGTAAAAGTCCTTGTATTCGTCGTCCGTGACGTCGGCCTTGTTGCGCATCCACAGAGCGGTGCCCTGGTTGACGCGCTCCCACTCGGGGGCCTTGGCCTCCTGCTCCTCCCCCTCTTTTTCCTCGCCGTAGGTCTCTTTCAGCATCTCCACCGGGAGGGCGATGTGGTCGGAGAACTTGCTGATGATGCTGCGCAGGCGCCAGGGCTGGAGGAACTCCTTTTCGTCCTCCTTGAGGTGCAGGGTGACACGGGTGCCGCGCTCCGGGATCTCGAGGGTCTCGATGTCGTATTGGCCACGGCCGTCGGAGGACCAGCGCACGCCGTGCTCCGCACTCAGGCCGGCGCGGCGGGTGAGGATGGTGACCTTGTCGGCGACGATATAAGAGGAATAAAAGCCGACGCCGAACTGGCCGATGAGGGCGCTGTCCTTGGTCTGGTCGCCAGTCATGGCCTCCAGGAAGCGCCGGGTGCCGGAGCTGGCGATGCTGCCGATGGTCTCCATGACCTCCTGGCGGCTCATGCCGATACCGTTGTCGCTCACGGTCAGGGTGCCCGCGTCCTTGTCGACCTCGACACGGATGCGCAGGTTGGGGTCGTTCTCCAGCAGGCCGTCGTCCGAGAGGGACTCGAAGCGCAGCTTTTCCGCGGCGTCCGAGGCGTTGGACACCAGCTCACGCAGGAAGATTTCCTTGTTGGAATAGAGGGAGCGGATGACCAGGTCGAGCACCTGGCTGACCTCCGCCTTGAATTCCAGGGTTTCCTTATGGGCCTCTACAGTCATGGGGATAAGTACCTGCAAGGTTGCGATCGCCCGCGGCGATCGTTGGGGTGGAGTGGGGTGGAGTGATGTCAGGGCCGGCGCCGGGGCGCTACAATGGCCATTGTAACCGTGGCCAGCCTGAACTCCGCTGACAGGGCGCCGGTATAGGGTCGCTTCACTCAACTTCAAGGGGGCATCCGCGATGGAGCCGAAAGTCGTCACCACCCACCCCTTCCCTGGGCAGCGTCCGGGTACTTCCGGTCTGCGCAAGAAGGTCAAGGTGTTTCAGGAACCCGGTTACCTGGAGAACTTCGTCCAGGCCATCTTCGACACCCAGAAGGAGTTGTCCGGCGGCACCCTGGTGCTGGGGGGGGACGGCCGTTATTACAATCGTACCGCGATTCAGACCATCCTGCGCCTGGCTGCCGCCAACGGCGTCGCCAAGGTGCTGGTGGGGCGCGGCGGTATCCTCTCGACCCCGGCCTGCTCCCACGCCATCCGCAAGTACGGCGCCCAGGGCGGCATCGTCCTCTCCGCCAGCCACAACCCCGGCGGGCCGGACGAGGACTTCGGCATCAAATTCAATGCCGCCAACGGCGGCCCGGCCCCGGAGGCGGTGACCGAGGCCATCTATCAGCGTACCCAGAAGCTCGACCGTTACCGCACCCTGGAGGCCGCCGCTCTGGACCTGGACCACCTTGGCGCCAGCCAGTTGGGCAAGATGGCGGTGCAGGTCATCGACCCGGTGGCGGACTACGCTGACCTGATGGCGACGCTCTTCGACTTCGAGGCCATCCGTCGCCTCTTCGCCGGGGGCCAGTTCCGCATGAAATTCGACGCCATGAGCGCCGTCACCGGCCCCTATGCCATCGAGATCATCGAGCACCGCCTGGGCGCGCCCGCCGGCACGGTCATGAATGGCACCCCCCTGGAGGACTTCGGCGGCCACCATCCCGATCCCAACCTCGCCCACGCCCAGGAACTGGTCGCCCTCTGCCAGGGTCCGGCGGGCCTGGACTTCGGCGCCGCCTCCGATGGCGACGGCGACCGCAACATGATCCTGGGCCGGGACTTTTTCGTCACCCCCAGCGACAGCCTGGCGGTCATGGCCGCCAATGCCCATCTGATCCCCGGCTACGCGGAGGGCATCGTCGGCGTCGCCCGCTCCATGCCCACCAGCCAGGCCGCCGACCGGGTGGCGGAGCGCCTGGGGATCGCCTGCTACGAAACCCCCACCGGCTGGAAATTCTTCGGCAACCTGCTTGACGCCGGGCGCATCACCCTGTGCGGCGAGGAGAGCTTCGGTTCGGGCTCCGACCATGTGCGGGAGAAGGACGGCCTCTGGGCGGTGCTCTTCTGGCTCAACCTGCTGGCCGCCCGGCGCGAGTCCGTCGGCGACATCGTCCGCGACCACTGGCGTCGTTACGGGCGCAACTTCTACACCCGCCACGACTATGAGGCGGTGGACGCCCAGGCCGCCGCGGGCCTGATGGACCATCTGCGCGTCCTCCTGCCCACCCTGGTCGGCAAGCGCCTGGGGAATTACAAGGTCAGCTATGCCGATGACTTCGCCTACACGGACCCGGTGGATGCCAGCCGCTCGGCCGGACAGGGCATCCGTATCGGCCTGGAAGGGGGCTCGCGCCTGGTCTTCCGCCTGTCCGGCACCGGGACCCAGGGGGCTACCCTGCGCCTTTATCTGGAGTCCTACGAGGCCGACCCGGCCCGTCACGAACAGGAGACCCAGGGGGCCTTGGCACCCCTCATCCTGATCGCCAACGAACTGGCGCAGATCCAGGGGCGTACCGGGCGGGCCCAGCCGGACGTCATTACCTGAAACCAGGTTTGTCGACCACGGCAATCCTTTGTATCTTTGTTACCAATCGCCCCCCTCTCCCCAGCCCTCCCCCGCCAGGGGGGAGGGAGTCAGGCGGAACGGCCACCCAGCCGAGTCTCCCATCCAGCGTGATTCACCCACATCCAACGAGGATCTAGTCCCCGATGAGCGCCAATCCCAGTCGTCGTGATTTCCTCCGTCACCTGGCCCTTGGCGCCACGGGCTATCTGCTGGCGCCCCTGGCCCTGATCCCCATACCCCCGGCGGTGGCGGCGGGCACCAGCCTCCAGACCCGCGTCGCCAACCACATCGCCAGCCTGCGCGCCCAAGGGATGATCGGGGCCAAGGACAGGGTCTCCTGGTCGGTCTATGACTTCACCACCCGCCAAAAGCTGGTGGCCCTCAACGAGGATGTCCCTCGCCAGGCGGCCAGCATGATCAAGCCCTTCGTCTGTCAGGCCTGGTTCTTCCAGGCCAGCCAGTCGAAGCAGATCGACTATACCCCCGCGATCCGCAAGACCATGGAGCGGATGATTCGCTCCAGTTGCAACGACTCCACCAACAAGCTCATGAAGCTGGTGAGCCAGAACGCCAGCGGCAAGGGTCCCGGTGACGTGGAGCGGGTCCTGAAACGCCATGGACCCGGTATCTTCCAGGACACGCGGATTGTGGAGTACATTCCCAAGGGCGGCAGGACTTACCGCAACCTGGCCTCCGCCGGCGACTATCATCGCTTTCTGGAGGCCATGTGGCTGAGCAAGCTGCCTTATGCGGACGAGATGCGCGCCCTCCTCGCCCTGTCCAATCGCGACCGCATGGTCGACGGCGTGGCCGCCATGCCCGATAACGTGCGGGTCTACGACAAGACCGGTTCCACCGCCATGCTCTGCGGCGACATGGGCATCATCGTCGCCCCCGGGGAGCGGGGGGGTAGCTACCCCTATACCTTCGTCGCCATCATCGAAAGCCCGGTCCGCATCAAGGCCTACGCCGCCTGGATGAAAAAGCGGGGCGACGCCATCCGCTCCGTCTCCAACCTGGTCTATCAGGACATGAAGGCCCGCCATGCCCTGGCCTGATGGCCAAGGCAGTTTTCAGCCAGCGTTCCTATATCAGGCGTTGCGGTCTCCATCGGCCGAATACGGGACCGCCTGCCGTTGAATGCGCGACCCTGGTCACCCAGAGGGTTGACCAGGGTCCCGGCCAGCTCCGCCCTTTCCCCCACTCTGGGCCGGGACCAATCAGCCGGCCCTATCTTTTCGCGGCTCATGATTCCCACTCCCGTCCGTCCTCAAGGAGCGCCAGGGGGTCGGTCAGGGCCGGGGGCCGCTCGCTGAAGCCCTGGCGCAGGAAGCGGTGCCAGAGGGCGAACTGGACGATGGCCCAGAGCATGGCGCTGCCCTTGGGGACTTGCCGGCATCGGGCGATCAGGTCACGCACCCCCTCCGGCTGGAACCAGGGGCGCAGGGCCGGGTGATCGGGCAATAGCCGGTCCAACCGGCTGAGCAGGGCCACATCCTGCCAGTCGCCCAGGGGGACGTGAAAGCCCCGCTTGTGGGCGAAGAGATAGTCCTCGGGGATGTCCCGCGCCGCCCAGCGCTTGAGAAACAGCTTGCCCACGCCGCCGGCGACCTTGAGCCGGTCCGGTAGGCCCAGGCCGAACTCCACCAGCCGGTGATCGAGAAAGGGCACCCGGCCCTCCAACGCCCAGGCCATGAGCATGCGGTCGGCCTTGACCAGCAGGTTGTCGGGCAGGGCCTGGGTCAGGTCGATGTACTGCATGCGTTGCAGGTCGCTCCAGGCGGTGGGGGCCTGGCGCCAGGCATCGACCACCGGCTGGCGGACCGCGGGCAGTTGCGCCAGCAGGGCCGGGGTGAACAGCTTGCGCGGCCAGGGGTTGCGGAAGGTGCCGCGGGTGCGAAAGCCCTTGGAACCCGGCGCCAGCAGGCCCTTGAACCAGCGCTCCAGGAGCGAGCTGTGGTAGCGGCCATAACCGGCGAAGACCTCATCCCCGCCCTCCCCCGAAAACACCACCTTGAGTTCGTCGCTGGCGGCCTGGGCGAGCAGGGCCGTGGGCAGGTTGGCGTTGTCACGCATCAGCTCATCCGCGGCCCAGATGGTGAGGGGCAGGCTGTGGAGGATGTCGCGGGCCTGAGGCTGGATCTCCCGGTGGCGGCTGCCGAAGCGCCGCGCCATCTGCTGCGCCAGGGGCAGTTCATCCTGGACCGAGGTCCCGGGGAAACCGACGGAGAAGGTGCGGATGGGTTCTTCCGCGCGCCGGCTCAGCGCCGCCAGGAGGACGGCGGAGTCCACCCCGCCGGAGAGGAAGAGGCCGAAGGGGACATCGGAGCGCATGTGCTGGGTGATGACCTGGTCCATTAGGTCGTCGAAGCGGGCGGCGGCCTCGTCGTAACCCAGGTCAAGGGGCTGGATCTGGAGGGGTGACCAGTAGCGCTGGCGGCGCGCGACCTCCCCACGCTCGATCCACAGGGCCTCACCCGGCAGGACGCGCTCGACCCCCTGGAGGAGGGTCCGGGACCCGGTAGCGAACTGGTTGTGCAGATAGGCGGCCAGGCCCAGGGGATCGATGGGCGGCGGCGAATCCAGGAGGGGCAGCAAGCCCTTGATCTCGGACGCGAAGGCAATGCCGCTGTCCTGGATGGCCAGAAACAGGGGCTTGATGCCCAGCCGGTCCCGGGCGAGGATCAGGCGCTCCCGGGCGGCGTCGTACAGGGCGAAGGCGAACATGCCCAGGATCCGGGTCAGAAACCCCTCGCCATATTCCCGGTAGGCGTGGAGGATGACCTCAGAGTCGGAATGGGTGAGAAAGCGGTGCCCCAGGGTCTCCAGCTCGGCGCGCAGTTCGATGAAATTGTAGATCTCGCCGTTGGCGATCAGGGTCAGTTGACCATCCGCCGTCCGCAGTGGCTGATGCCCACCGGCCAGGTCGATGATCGACAGCCGGGTATGCCCCATGCCGAAGTTGCCATCGTGGAAGGTCCCCTGGTCATCGGGACCGCGATGGGCCAGGCGCGCCACCCCCACCTCCAGGGCCTTTCCATCCACCGGGGCCTGTCGCTTGTAAAGCCCGACGATACCGCACATGGCCTGATCTCGCGTGATGATGATGCGGAGGCACTCAGCCCATTTGGAAACGTGAGTCCCCGCCGAAATTTCCTTAGGGAATGTTGTTCGGGCGCGGAGGCAAGGCCAGGGCCTTGACGTAGACGCTGGTGGCGCGCTCGATCTCATAGGGGCGGGCCGCCGCCTGCAGGAAGGCACGAGAAGGCGGGTTGCGCAGGGTGGCGCGCATGGCGGCCGCGAGGGCCTGGTGGTCACCCACGGGGACCAGGGGGCCGTACTTGCCATCCTGGAGGATCTCCCGGGGGCCACTGGGGCAATCGGTGGACACCGCCGGAATACCCACCGCCAGGGCCTCGATGAGGGCGAAGCCCAGGCCCTCCAGGGTGGAGGTGAAGGCAAACAGGCTGGCCCGGGCCAGATAATCCAGGGGATTGGGGACGAAGCCTGGCAGGTCCAGGTAGTCGGCGACCCCCAGATCCCTGGCCAGGGCCAGCAGCCGGTCGCGGTCCTTGCCCCGCCCGAGGATCATGAGCCGCGCCGGTATCTCCGACCGCAGCAGGGCGAAGGCGCGGATCAGGGTGGCGAAGTCCTTGCGCCCGCTCAGTTCCCCGAGGCCCATGATGAGGGGGGGCCCATCCTCCTGGCACCAGGGGTGGTCCGGCAGCGGAAAGTCACCGGCAAAGACCCCGGCGGCCACCACCGGACAGGGCACCACCTCGATCAGGTTACGATCCAGGCCGGTGTAGGCCGCCATGTCGTCCGCCACGCCGCGGGAGGTGACGATGACATTGTCGGCCAGGGGATATAGCTGGCCAGTCGAGAAGCGGGTCTTGAGGGCATGCCACCAGCCCCGCTCGGCGCAGTCGATGGACAGGGTGGTCCCCGTGCCGACGGCAAGATAGGTGTCCGGCGCCTTGAGCCCCTGGGCCAGGGCCCGGGCGAGGATGGCGGTGTGGTTGAGCCGGTCCTTGTCGCAATAGAGGCTGCGTGGCCGCTCTTGGCGCAGATAACGGGTCAGCGCCGGCAGGCTGGTGTAGGTGTGGGCGGTGCCCAGGTCGATGAGGCGCACGCCAGGGGGGACTTGGGTGAAGTGGGGCCCATGGCCGCGCACCTGGAGCACGTCGACCTGGTAACCGCGTCGGGCCAGGGCCGGGACCAGGTTATGGGCCAGACGATCCACGCCGCTGTGGCCGGAGGTGGCGAAGAAGATAGCGAGGTCCGAGTTCATCGCGCGTCACCGCAGGTTTTTCCGGTCATGTTATACCCTTCGCCCGCTAAGTTCCGGCCTACCTTGGTCCAGCAAGAGCGACCTTTACCCACCGCCATGCCTTATTCACCTTTCCGGGCCCGATGCAAAATAAGGGGGGCTTTGCGCCTACCCTGGCCGTCAATCCTGTCAGTTGTGATACTTGACCTTATTGGGCTGGTGTCCGCCCTTGACGTGGAGGCGATAGAGATCCCCCAGCCAGCGAACGATGCCCGCCGGCAGCAGCAGGTACCAGAGCGGGGCCTGATCGACCAGGCGCGCCTGTTCCCGGGGGCCGGTACCACTGTGCAGGGCGTAGCGGATGAAGTCGATCATGCTCCGTCGCCTCTGACGCCGGTTCAACCAGGGGCGAAAGAGGGTCACCTCTTCCAGGCAGCAGAGGCCGAAGCCCCGGGGACTGCCCATGCGGATGGCGAAGCGGTTGGAGGTCAGTCCATCCGGCTGGTACTCGACCTGCTGGAAGGACTCGTTGACGCAGCGGAAGACGAAGCGTAGGGCCATGCGGTTCCAGGTCAGGGAGTCGCGGATGTTCTTCTCCCCGGGAAACAGGGGATAGGGATAGTCCTTGAGGATCTCGGTCCGGATGAAACGCTTCTTGTCACCGCCCACCCCCAGGCGGTATTGGAGATCGAGAAAGCTCACATCCAGGGGACATTGCGGATAAGGGTGGGTCAGGAGCCGTTGTCCATCCAGGCTCTCGATCAGGCCCTCGACACCCGCGAAGCGCGGGCACTCAGCCGGGGGGATCGTCCCCCAGTGGTACAGCAGACGCGCCAGGGTCTGGGGTAGCAGGCGGTCATCCGAGTCAAGCAGGAAGAAAAAGCGCCCCTGGGCCAGCTCGACCCCCAGGTTGTGTGCGGCGTACTTCCCCTGGTTCTCCTGCCAGCGGTAGATGACGGGGAAATCCACCCGCGCCTGCCACTCCCGGATCAGGTCCGCGGTGCCATCCGTGGAACCATCGTCGACAATGACCACCTCGAAATCTCGACAAGTCTGATCCTCGATGCTGGCCAGGGCGCGGGGCAGGAGATGGGCGCGATTGAAGGTGGGAATGAAGATGGTGAAGAGCGGCGGAGCGACGTTCCTCTCCCCCAGCCGGAAGGCGGAGAGGCTATCTTGGCCAGACGCCATGGGGTGATCCACGTCGCTGACCATTTTCAGCTCCCTGACCCCGCCCCCTGGGCCGTGCTTCCTTCGACTGGGGTTGTGACCGCTACCGCCGCTACAGCCGGTGCCTCAGCCGCGATCCGCTTGCCCATCCCGACTACCTTGCCCGTCCCGCCCCCCTTGTAAGCCCCGGCGCAGATTCGCGCCTCGATCATAGCCTCATCGAGGGAGCGATCGATCCGCGCCATGATGTCCCAGAAGGCCAGCCGATCCTGGGCCTGGATCTCCCGCCGTGCTGTCAGGACCTGGGGCAAGAGCCCCAGTGCCCCAGCCAGGGCGCCGAAATAACGCCAGTCCAGCCGCAGGAGGCGCCCCAGGGCCTGGAGCAGATAGCCGGGCACCAGGGAGCGCCAGAGGTCCCTGGTGGGGACATGGAGCCATTCCAGCAGCAGCCGGTTGCGCAGGCGGATGCGCCGCACGAAGGCTCGGGCGACCTGGGTGCTGTTGGCGGAACCCGCGTGATCGTGGATAACGCGGCTCGCCGGTTCGAGGAGGGTGCGCCAACCCCGGCGCCAGGCGCGTAGACCAAGATCGGCATCCTCGGAGTAAAAGGGCTGGAAGAGCGGCAGAAAACCGCCCAGTTCGTTGAAACGGGTCCTGGTGACCGCCATGGAGCCACCGGAGGCGAAGAGGGTCTCCACGGGCCGGGATGGGATCCGCGCCCCCCACTCCTCTAGGCGCAGTCGGCCGCGTCGCAGACGATAGCAGCGCCAGGATTCCTCCCCGGGCCGCTCCTGGCCATCCACCACCAGCGGCGTGACGCTGAAGACCTCCGGGTACGCCAGGTGCTGCACCAGAGGCAGGATGAAGTCGTGATCGGGCCGCACGTCGGAATTGAGCAGGATCAGGTAGTCATGGGCCGCCGCCGCCACGCCGGAATGGACCGCGGCGGCGAAGCCCTGGTTGCGCATATGGATGATCGGGGTCACTTGAGGGAATTCCGCCGCCAGCACCTGGAGGCTGGCATCCCGGGAGGCATCATCCACCACCAGGACCTCCCAGGTCCCGCCATAAGACTCCGCCGCGGCCAGGACCGCAGGCAGGTTCTTGCGCAGCAGGTCCGCCCCGTTGAAGTTGGGGATGATGAGGCTGACCGGCGGCAAGGGCACTTCAGTCATGATGCTCTCTAGCGGCCAGGTACCGCAGGCTGATCCCCAGCAGTACGCTGACCGGGAATAGGTTGTGCCGGGCGAAAAAGGGCATGGTGAAGAAACCCAGCACGCCTTGCGCGGTGACCAGGCTCAGGAGCAGCATGCCTTGCCGTCGTTGATCCACCGTCAAGCTGGCGTTGATGCCCCTGATCAGCCCCCACCACCACAAGCCATATCCCAGGCATAGGAGCAGGACGCCAATGAGGCCATGGCTATAGAGCAACTCCAGGAAATAATTGTGGGGCGAGGCAAAGTCGAAATAGGGCTCCACCCGCTGGGCGTGGAAGCTGGATACCGGCATGTAGTCGTTGAGGAACTGGCCGAAGCCATGTCCAAGCAGCCACTGCCAGCCGGCGCTCCCCTGCTGCAGGATCCAGAACTCACGCCACAGGACCCAACGTTCATCGCTGCTGAGGTAGTTCAGGGCGGTATTGATACCGGCGGTCAGGTCAAACCATCCAAACAGGTGCAGGCCCGTCAACAGCAGGAGGGAAAGCGCCAGAGTCGTCACCACCCTCCGGCGCGGTACATAAGGCAGCAGCACCAGGATGCCAGCCACCAGGCCCAGCCAGGCGGGTAGGGAGCGGGAGAGGAGCAGGAGCAAAGCATCCAGCACCAGGACCACCCCCAACAGCCAGCCCCGCCAGCCCCGGTAATAGTCGATCAGGTAGATCAGCAAACCCAGGGCCAAAAGCGCGTACAACGCCAGATAATGGGGATTGCTGAAGACCCCCAGGAAGCGCCCATCCATGTAGGGTTCGGTCCGCCAGGACCAGGCCCCGACCTGGGCTAGGACAAACACCACCGTGATGACCGCCAGCAGTGACCGATGGTCACCGCGCGCCCCAATCCGCTCGGGGACCAGGGTGATCAGGATCGCCGCGAATAGGCTCCAACCCAGGACCTCATGGTGCCCGCCCTCGATCGGTCCAGTCGCCATCGCCAGACCCTGCAGGAGAAAGATCCCCCCCAGACCCAGCAGCCACCAGAGCGGTTGCGACCAGGGCAGGGTGCCCCGCCCCTGGACCAGCATCCAGGCGACGGGCAGCAGGCTGGCATGCAGGAAGCTCCGGTAGCCGCCCAACTGGAAGGCCAGGGAAATCCCAAAACCGTAAATGCCCAACAGCAGGATCACCGGGCTCAAGCGGTGCAGCGACAGGTCGCGCAAGTACTTTATCATCAGGCGGCACGATGCCATTCGGAGGCTTTGACCAGGGGGCCTATTGTCCCATCGAGTTGCCCTTTGGCGCGCAGTTTTCCATCCCCCCGCATAAGCCCGAACGGCTGGCCCAGGGTTCTGGTCTAGCACCTGATTCAATCGCCAGGGAGGCGTCAGGAATAGCGGTCACCCTTATCCCAAGCCCTTTTTCCCGCCCCCTTTACCCCGTCCCCCTCGACCAGACCGAGCCGTTCTGTCAACCTATATCCCCAGACCTTAGGCCCGCCCACCGGATCGGACCGCCTCCCCCCTTCTCCCGCCCGAATGAACCTTGCAATGAACATTGCGCACTTCACTAACCTCAACCTCGAAACCCTGGACCAGGCCGTGGACCTGATCCGGGTCAACAAGCTCGCCACGGGCTCGCGGGAAACCGCCTTTCTGCGCGCTTATCCCGCCCTGCTGGCGGCGATCAGGACCACCGACCGAGACGCCGATGCCTTCCTGCTGGCGGCCACCTTCGCCTATGGCTGGCTGCCCGGACGGCTGCGCATCGAACCCCAGAGCCTGGACGTGGCCGTGCGCGCCTTCGGCCGGGCCCGCGTCCCTGAGGCCACCTTCGCCGAGGCGGACGCGATGGCGGTGGCCACCTGCCTCCAGTCCCTGGTCGCCGCCTCCCAAGTGCTGCATTTCGCCAATCCCGCCGTCTACCCCACCTGGGATGCCCGGATCGAGGGCTTCCGCCGCGGCCAGAAGCCAACCCCCTACCACATGACCCAGACTGTCAACTACGCGGCCTACGTCATGGACATCCAGGGCGTGAAGCGCCAGGAAGGCTTCCCGGGCTTCCACTTCGATTTCTGCATGAACTATCAGGAGCGCCTGCGCCATCTCTCCATTCCGCCCTTCCCCTTGACCGACATGAAGGTCATCGAATCGGCGGTGGGTGAGATTCTCCTCGCCCAGGGGGGGCGTTTCTGACCCGAACGGCAGTGAGCTAATGCGACTCGATCATCAGAGGCGAGAAAGAAAGCGGCCAGTCAGTGCCCCTCGCAGCCGCTGGATCGGCTCCGGGGGAATGCGCCGCCCCAAGGCGGCGCCCCGGGCCATGGCTGGTTTTTCCACCAGATGCCAGGAACAAAAGGCCAGCACCAGACAAATGGCCAAGGAGGCAAGCTGATTGAACATAATCCCCTGAGACCCGAAAAACTGAGCCATGATCTGTTGCACCGGGAAGCCCCAGAGATAGATGCCATAGGACAGGTCCGACCTGGGCCGCAGGCGCAGCATCCAGGAGCGGCTGGCCACGAAGAGGATGGTCACGAACAGGGTTAGGTAGAAAAGGTAGAAATTCAGCGGGGCATGGCGAAAAAGGGCGAAGACAAGCCACAGTGCCAGGACGACCCAGCCATTGATGACGAGGCGCTGCTTGTAGCGGGCCAGGATCGCTCCGACCGCGAAACAGGCCATGAGTAACGCCACCTCTGGATCCTCCTCCGGGAAGAGCAGTGGCAGGGCGAGGATAATGGTTAGCGCCACCAAGGGCAGCCATCGCCACCGAAATAACCCCAGCAGGAACAGGCCCAGCAGCCAGAGATAGGCCTTGATCTCATGGGGAATAGTCCAGAGGGAACCGTTGACGGAGCTGAGGGTATTGCCTTCAAAGACCCCGGGCAGAGGCAACCGGGTGCGAAATACCAGATTACGGTAAATATATTTGGAGGTATCCGGATGCAAAAAATACCCTTCCAGGGGAAGATTGGTGAGCAGGGGCCCGAGGACCAGGGCACAAAGCAGCACCGTCACCGTCAGGGCCGGCCAGAGGCGGAAAAAGCGGGCGATCAGGAATTGTAGGGGTTGGCGCTTTTCCAGCAGGCTGTTGGTTACCACCAACCCGCTGAGTAGAAAGAAAATCTTAACCGCCAGGGAGCCGGTCGAATCGAATCCCAGCCACCCGACCAGGGGATCCGACTGACCCTCAACCGGGTTGATGGCATAGGCATGGCCAAAGATTACCATCGCCGCGGCAATGATCCGGAACAAATCCAGATTGTTCGCCCCCCGCGGCAGAATATCCGCCAGCCTCATCCAGGGAACTGACCCTCGTCATCTTGCCTGCCCAGACGCGGAAGACGCAGATGCAGCCCGGTCTTGCCGAGCAAATACCCGGAAACGGGGGCGGTGATGAAGAGGAAGAGGGTGACGAGGACCTCATGCAGGCTCAGCCCCTCCCCCTGGCTGCTGAAATGGATGGCGGAGGCGATCAGCAGACAGCCAACCCCCAGGGTGGTGGCCTTGGTCGGGGCATGGAGGCGGGTAAAGAAATCCGGCAGGCGCGCTAGGCCTAGGGAGCCGAGAAAGGTGAAAACCGCCCCAGCGAGGATGAGAAGGGACAGCAGGGCTTCCAGCATGAGGGCGGATCTCCGGGAAGGGACTATTCGATGATGTCGCCGCGCAGCAGGTACTTGCACAGGGCCAGGGTACCCACGAAGCCGATGACGGCGATCAGCAAGGCCGCCTCGAAATAGAGGGCAGAATTCAGGCCCAGCCCTAGCAGGATCAGCAGGGCGATGGTATTGATGTAGAGGGTATCCAGGGCGAGGATGCGATCCGGGGCGCTGGGGCCGATCAGCAACCGCCAGAAACTGAGCGCGACGGCGGCCGCAACCAGGACAAAGGCGATCGTCACGGCCAGGGCCATCATGGTTCGAACACCTGCTTCAGGGGGGCCTCGTAGCGCGTCTTGATCTCGGCGCACGTCGCGGCCGGATCCGGAACGTCCAGTCCATGGACCAGGAGGGTACGGCGATCCGGACTGAGTTCGACGGACAGGGTGCCCGGGGTCAGGCTGATCGTATTGGCGAGCAGGCTGATGGCCAGTTCGCTCTTCAGCTCCAGGGGGATCTTGAAGAAGGCCGGACTGAGCCGTTCCGGCTTACCAAGGATGAGTTGGGCAACGTTCAGGTTGGCGACCAGGATGTCCCACAGGACCCGAGCGATGAACCGCAGCAAGGTCTGGGGCTGGTGAAAATGGACGGTATCCGGCCAGAACCTGAGCGTGAGGAGGGGAATCAGCCACGCGAGCGCCAGGCCCAGCAGGATGTGTCCCGGCGCCAGGCTGTTGCTGAGCAGCAGCCAGAGCAGCGTCAGGACCAACGTCAGCCAGGGATGGGGCAACAGGCGCCGGGGCGTGGTCATGGCGTCTCTCCCAGGACGGCGTGGATATAGGCCTGGGGGTGCAGCAACTGGTCGGCGATGGCCGTCGTCACCGCCAGCCAATCGTTCGCCCAGAGGGTCAGGCCCAGGGTGACGAGGAGCAGGACCGCGGGAGGCAGCAGGCCGGATAATCCGCAGTCGGGTGACTCGTTCCCGTGGGGAAGCGCCGCGGCAGGGGGGACGTTGCCTTCACCCCCAGGCAAGGTACTTCCGGCAGAAAGGGGCGACATCCCAGGGACAGGAGTTTCAGCGGCTGGAATCACCGTGGCGGTCAGGTCCCCCCCTTGCCCGAAGGCGGCCGAGCGGAAAAAGAGCAGACTCCCGGCACGCGCCAGGGCGATCAGCGCCAGCAAACCGGCCACCAGGACCGTGGTCAGTATCCAGGGCCAGGCGGGATGGTCGAGGGCCGCCCGCAGCAGCAGGAACTTGGCGAGGAAACCGGAGAGGGGTGGCAGGCCCGCCAGCAGGATGGCGCACAGGAAAAACAGGCCACCGACCAGGGGCGCCCGGGGGATCTCCGGGCCAGGCACGAAGCGATCCGTGAGGGGACCGCGTCCCCGGGCGATGGTATCGGTCAACAGAAAGAGGGTCGCTGCGGCAAAGGTCGAGTGCGGCAGGTAATAGAGACCGGCGGCGAGGGCCTCCCGGTCACCCAGGCCGAAAGCGAGCAGCAGGGTCCCCACCGAGGCGACGACCAGATAGGCCGTCTGCTGGCCCAGGGAACGGGCGGCCAGGGCCCCCAGCATCCCGGCGATCAGTGTCGCCAGCGCCAGCGGCACCAACCAGGCCCCATAGAGGCCGGCCAGGTCCCCCGCCTCGCGCCCCAGCAGCAGGGTCGAAACCCGCAGGATGGCATAGGCGCCCACCTTGGTCATGATGGCGAAGAGGGCGGCGACCGGGGCGACGGCGCTGGCATAGGTCGCCGGCAGCCAGAGGTACAGGGGCAGCAGGGCGGCCTTGAGGCCAAAGACCCCCAGGAGCAGCAGCAGGGCCACGCGGGCCGGCCCCAGATTGTCCGCCGGCACCGTGGTCAGCAGTCGGGCCAGGTGGGCCAGGTTCAGGGTACCGAAGATGCCGTAGATCAAGCCGGCGGCGATGAGGAACAGGGCGGAACCGGCCAGGTTGACGATCACGTAGTGCAACCCGGCCCGGGTGCGCGCGGGTCCACCGCCATGGAGGACCAGGCCATAGGAGGCGAGCAGCAGGACCTCGAAGAAGACGAAGAGGTTGAACAGGTCGCCGGTCAGGAAGGCGCCGTTGAGCCCGAACAACTGCAACTGGAAAAGGACGTGAAAATGCCGGCCCACCCGGTCCAGGCCCTGGCACGCCTGCCACAGGGCGAAGCCGGCCAGCAGGGCCGTGATCAGCAGCAACCAGGCCGACAGCCGATCCGCCACCAGGACGATACCGAAGGGGGCCGGCCAGTCCCCCAGGCTGTGGATCAGGATCCGTCCGCCGGCGGTGGCGCTCATGAGCCCCAGGGCCAGGATGACCTGGACCGCCACCATCAGCAGGCTGAAGGCACGGCGGTGGGGCAAGGCCCGCCCGCGCAAGAGGAGCAGGAGGATGCCCGCCATGAGGGGGACGAGAACCGGGGCAATGACGAGCGTTGACGACGGCACTTCAGTATTCGCCCCCGTCGACTTCATCCGTGCCCAAATCCGCCCGGGCCTTGAGGGCAAGCATGATGACGAAGGCCGTCATGGCGAAGCCGATGACGATGGCCGTGAGTACCAAGGCCTGGGGCAAGGGATCGGTATAGCCAACTGGTCCGGCGGCGATGATCGGCGGCTGACCGACCACCAGACGGCCGGTGGCGAAGAGGAAGAGGTTGACCGCGTAGGACAGGAGGGTAAGGCCGAGGACCACCGGGAAGGTCTGGGCCCGCAGCAGCAGATAAACGCCGGTCGCGGTCAGGATGCCGATGAGCAGACTGAGTAAGGCCTCCATCAAATTGCACTCCCCGTATCCCCGCTTCCACTCACCAGGGGCCTGACCCCTGGGGGAGGCGATTGGCCGGTGGCCGTGGCGGGGCCGATTCCCGCTCCGGGTGCTGCTCCGGGTGCCTCATCGGCCCGCGAGCCTGACGGGCCGCCAGATCCGCCCAGCGGCGGCGCCACGGCGTCCGCAGGGGCCTCATGGCGGGCGTCGTACATCAGCCCCAGGTGGATCAGGATCAAGAGGGTGGAACCGACCACCACCAGCCAGACCCCGAGGTCGAAGACCATGGCGGAGGCCAGTTCGAACTCACCCACCAGGGGCCAAGCGAAATGACCGAAGGTCGTGGTCAGGAAGGGATAGCCGAAGAGGAAACTCACCAGCCCGGTGAAGGTGGCCAGCAACAGGCCGGCGCCGATGACGGGGTGCATGTCGGTGGGCAGGCGGTCATGGGTCCAGGCAATGCCGTTGGCCAGGTACTGCATGATGAGGGCGATGGCGGTGATGAGGCCGGCAATGAAGCCCCCACCCGGCAGGTTATGGCCCCGCAACAGGATGAAGATGGCCACCAGCAGGGCCAGGGGCAGGAGGAGACGCACCAGGGCGGAGACGATGATGGGGTGCCGATCCCAATGCCAGGACCTGCCGGGCCCGGCGGCCATCTGAGCGCCGAGCCGCAGCTTTTCCAGCATGGCGAAAATGGCCAGGCCCGCCAGGGCCAGCACCGTGATCTCGCCCAGGGTATCGAAGCCGCGGAAATCCACCAGGATGACGTTGACCACGTTCCGCCCGCCCCCACCCGACACGCTGTTGTCCAGGAAGAAACCGGCGATGCTGTCGTAGGGCCGGGTAAGGATGGCCCAGGTGAGGATGCTCATGCCCAGGCCGGCGAGGACCGCGATCAGGGCATCCCCCCAGCGGCGCGGGAAGCGGGTCTCGGCCGACGAGGTCTGGGGCAGGAAGTAGAGGGCCAGCAGGAGGAGGATGACCGTCACCACCTCCACGGACAACTGGGTCAGGGCCAGGTCCGGGGCGGAGAACTCGACGAACAGCAGCGCGACCATCAGCCCCACGGCGCCCACCAGGACCAGGGCCAGATACCGCTGGCGATGCCAGATCAGGGTGGCGATGGCGGCCACCGCCATCACCAGCCCGGTGATGAGACTGATGACATCGAGGGTCATGAGACTGGCGGGCCCGGTGAGCGGGGAGCCCGAACCCAGCCAACCCGCCAGGCCCAGGATCAGGGCCGCGATCACCAGGAGGCGCAGCAGATGGGGCAACGAGCCCTGGTCCAACCAGGCGGTCACCCCCCGCGCCAGGGTCAGCACGACCTCTAGCAGGCGTTCATAGCCGCGGCGGAAATCGACCCGCCCCCCATGGCGATCCCACCAGGCAAAGATCGGCTGGCGCAGGCTGTAGATGAACAGGCCACCGCCCATGGCCAGAATACTCATGAGGACGGCGGGGCTGAAGCCATGCCAGATGGCCAGGTCGTGTTCCGGCGGCGGCCCCTGGAGGACGGCGCTGACCGCCAGGTGCAGGATAGGCTCCACCGTCAGGGCGGGGAGGATGCCGACCAACAGGCAGATGACCACCAGGATCTCTACCGGCACCCGCATCCAGCGTGGCGGCTCGTGGGGGTGCTTGGGCAGATCGATGGGCTCGCCATTGAAGAAGACATCGTGGACAAAGCGCAGGGAATAGGCGACGGCGAAGGCCCCGGCGAGGGTCGCCGCCACCGGCAGCAGCCAGCCCAGGGCCATGGCGCCAGCCACCCCGACGGCCTCGCCGAAGAACATCTCCTTGGACAGAAAGCCGTTGAACAGCGGTACCCCCGCCATCGCCGAGGCCGCCACCATGGCCAGGGTGCCGGTATAGGGCATGGACTTCCACAGCCCATTGATGCGGCGCATATCCCGGGTGCCGGTCTCATGGTCGATGATGCCGGCGGCCATGAAGAGGCCGGCCTTGAAGGTGGCGTGGTTGATGATATGGAAGATACCCGCCACCGCCGCCAGGGGGGTGCCGATACCGAAGAGGATGGTGATCAAGCCCAGGTGGCTGATGGTCGAATAGGCCAGCAGCCCCTTGAGATCGTGCTGGAAGAGGGCGATGACCGCCCCGGTGAGCAGGGTCAACATGCCGAAGCCCGCCACCAGGTGATTCCACTCCCAGGTACCCGCTAGGGCCGGGAAGAGGCGCGCCAGCAGGAAGACCCCCGCCTTGACCATGGTGGCGGAGTGCAGGTAGCTCGAAACCGGGGTGGGCGCCGCCATGGCGTGGGGCAGCCAGAAATGAAAGGGAAACTGGGCGGACTTGGTGAAGATGCCCAGCAGAATCAACACCAGTGTAGGCACATAGAGGGGGTGGGCCCGGATCAGGTCCCCCGAGGCCAGGATGACACTCAGGTCGTAACTACCGGTCATCCGGCCCAGAAGGAGGACGCCACCCAGCAGGGCCAGCCCCCCGGCGCCAGTCACCGCCAGGGCCATGCGCGCCCCGGTCCGGGCGTCCTCCCGCTGGCGCCAATAGCCAATGAGCAGGAAGGAACTCAAGCTGGTCAACTCCCAGAACATCAGCATCTGGATGAGATTTTCGGAGAGGACCACCCCCAGCATGGCGCCCATGAAGAGCAACAGGTAGGCGTAGAGACGCCCCAGATTGTCCTCCGCGGCGAGATAGTAACGGGCGTAGAGAATGACCAGCGCCCCGATCCCCAGGATCAGCCCGGCGAAGAGGAGTCCCAGACCGTCGAGCCGGAAGGCGATGTTCAGGCCCGCCTCTGGCAACCAGGTGAAGGATTCGACGCGCGTCTCCCCCGCCACCAGGGGGTCGAGGAGCGAAAGCACCAGGATGGCCGGCATCAGCACGACCAGCAAGGCGAGCAGGATCGCCGTGGGACGGCCCAGCCGGCTGCCCCAGGCAACCCCGGCGGCCCCCAGGAAAGGCAGCAGTACGGCCAGGGTCAGGGTCATGGCACTACTCCACCCGCACCCGGGCTGGAACTCGTCGGTCAGACCCCGCGCGCACCGGGAAGGCTCCGGCAACCGAAGCTGAAGCTTCCTTTTCTCCCTCCCCCCTAGCGTGGGGGGGTGGGGGAGAGGGGACCTGAACGATGAGGGCTAGACGAGTCCCGGCCATGTGTTCAAGGACGTGCCGGAGGGGGCGTGGGGATCTGAGGGGCCGGCATGGGCGGGGGCATGGCCGCGCCTGGGGAGGGGGGATAGACGTAGCCCGCGAAATCCGGATTGCGCCAGTTCGGGGGACCCAGGCGCTCGGCGGGGGGGCGGATGCGCGAGGTGAAATCCAGGACGGCCAGCTCTTCCCGGGGTGAAAACCCCTTGATCTGCTCGACCATCTTGGGGTCGGAGTTCTTGCGCCGCCCGTCACGGATGGCCTGGAACTGGCGCACCAGGTAATTGAAATGCTGTCCCGCGATGGCGGGCAGGTGTTCCTGCTCGTCACCCAGTCCCTGATCGCCATGGCATTTAACGCAATTTTCTTTATAGACCCTGGCGCCCAGTTCCAGATCGGTCCCCGGTCCCACCCCGTTCTGGGGATTCATGGGCAGTTGGGCCAGATAGGCCGCCACGTCGGCGACATTCTGGGGACCACCGAGAATCCTCGGCAGCGAGAAGGGATACATCAAGGGGTTGTCACGATTCCGTGCCCGGATATCGGCCAGTTGCTTGATGATGACCGTCCGCAACTGGCCCGCGATCTGGGGATAGGTTCCATCGGGGGTACCCCAGCCCTCGGGCCGATGGCAGACGGCGCAGGTGATGTAGACCTTCCGCCCGTTGGCGATGTCCGGGGTGAGGGCCATGACCTCCTCGTACTCGGCCTGGGCAATCTCGGCGGGGCTGGCCGCCAGCGCCGGTCCCATGCCCAGGGGGAGCCAGAGGCTGAGCCCCGCCCAGGCAAGGCGATGCCCAATCGCCCTGGGAGCAAACCGCGTCTTCATGTATGCCTCCTCTGTTGGCAGGAATCCGGGCGGCGGGGGATGCGGAGCCGGTTGCCGATCTCCCCAGAAGCCGTGACAAAGGGTTTAGCGCTCGGTGCCTGTCGCACGCCAGCTCACTGGCGGATACCCGTTTCGCACTGACAGCCCAGGCCGACAAGCGTTCCCTGCGGTGCCACCCGCGCCAGGGGTCAACCGGGGCAGACGGCGAGCCGGGTCGTCATTCAGCCTTATGCTTTTTCAGGGTACCCGCCACGTTGGCGTGATAGATGGCCTTGTGGACGTCACCCAGGCTCAGGACCCCCACCAGGATGCCGTTCTCGGCCACGGGGATGCGCCGGAAGCGGTTGCGCACCATGATGGTGGTCGCCCGGAGCACATGCATGTCGGGGGTCACGGCGATGGGGTTGCGGGTCATGAGGTCCGACACGGAGAGACCCAGCACCTCGGCGTAACGGCCCATTTCCATGTCCAGATCCACGTTGCCAAGGCCCTCCTCCATCAGGCGCTCGAAGGTGGGAAAGAGGCAGTGCAGCAGGTCCTTCTCGGCGATGAAGCCCACCAGTGTCCCGTCTTCCTCGGTGACCGGGAGGCCGTGATAGCGGTAAAGGCACATCAGGGAGGCGACTTCCATCACCTTGGTGTCCGGGCGCACCGTGCGCACCGATTTGTTCATGACGTCTCTGACTTGCATGGCTCAGTTCTCCGTTGTTTTTTTGATTCGCGCGCTCGGACGGCGCTCACCCGCGACCCGCCGCCCTCCTTCGACTTGCGCCGGATTATACCCATGCCGTGGGCATTGTGCGTCGTTGCGCGCGCTAACCTCGCCGCATCCCAACCGCCCGCATGCCAGCCAGCCCCGGATTTCATCTGAAAGATATCCACAGGGGTTAGCGACCTCCAAGGCGTGCCCGATGGCGCTTGCCAGCCGGGAGCGGGGCCGAGGCTGGCGGTCATCCACCCGTCGGTCACAGCCCTGTCCACAGCCTTATCCACAGACGACCTCGCTAAACCACAAGATCTAGTGGTTGATGTACGGGGTGAACCCCGGATATTGTGCTCGCCCTATTCGCCGGTAGACCGGGTTCCTCCCATGGCGGCGACCCTGACTGCCCCTTTTCCGGCCCGGCCACCCTGACCACCCTGCCCACTCCCCAACCAGAGGTAGCACCATGGCCCCCACCAAGCTCCCCGAAGAGGCCCCCTCCGCCGCCGATCCGGGGCCCCATCTCCAGTCCCCAAGCGCCCAGGCTGAGGGTGAGGCCACAGCCCCCACGACCGCGGCCACCGGCAAGGTCCAGGTCATCCGCCGCAACGGCCAGGTGACCGGCTTCGACGCCACCAAGATCATGGTGGCCATGACCAAGGCCTTCCTCGCCGTGGAGGGCGGCACCGCCGCCACCTCCAGCCGGGTCCACGAGCGGGTGCGGGAGCTCACCGACCAGGTGGTCGCCGCCCTGCTCCGCCGCACGCCCGCCGGGGGCACGGTCCACATCGAGGACATCCAGGATCAGGTCGAGCTGGCCCTGATGCGCGCCGGGGAGCACAAGGTGGCCCGCGACTACGTCCTCTACCGTGAGGAGCGCGCCCGGGAGCGCGCCGCCCGTGCCGCCGCCGCGGCCGCCGCCGCGCTGCCCCCGGAATCCGCCCCCGCCAGGCTCAGCGTCACCCTCGCCGATGGCAGCCGTCGCCCCCTGGATATCGCCCGCCTGCGCCGCCTCCTGGCGGAGGCTTGCCGGGACCTGGACGGCGTCGACAGCGAGGTCATCCTCAGCGACGCCTGCCGCACCCTCTTCGACGGGGTGCGGGAGACCGAGGTCGCCCAGGCCCTGGTGATGAGCGCCCGCGCCCGCATCGAGAAGGAGCC